>NZ_JACARU010000040.1:0-23322 GCF_013386425.1 Cedecea sp. P7760
GATTATTAGTTTGGCCCTCCTATACATTAATTTAGAAGTTAAAGATATTTTTAATGATTATAGGACGGTGATTTTTAATTGATTTTTATCTATGCATGTTAAGAAAAATCTACTGCGCACTGTCACGAAATTCATAATGTGTATATAAAATATTATTCAGGTATTAATGTGAAAAAGATTGCTGTAATTATACCCTCTGTTCAAAATGTTGGTCCAGTCCGTGTGGCTTATGACATAATAGAAGAATTAAAGAATAAATATTCAGAGGCATCTGATATGGTTTATTTTGAAGTTTTCTATTTGGACAGTAAAGGCAACATGCAATTTCCTTGCGATCAAAATAAATTGACTCTTAAAAATTTTCACAAGTTATATGACTTCGACGTTATTCATTCACATATGATTCGACCAGATTTTATCAACGCTATTACTCCCTTTTTTAAAGGAAAGAAGGTTTCTACTATTCATAATATTGTGGAAACGGATCTTTTTTATTCTTATGGCAAAACTATTTCCTTTGTTTTTAGTAAGATTTGGAGGTTGATATGGTGTCAATTGGATACCAAGATAGTTTTGACAGATGTTGCTAAGAAATATTATATAGAAAAAATAAAAATCAATGAAAATGAAATTGAAGTAATCAATAATGGCGTTGAACCTTTAAATAAAAAATCTGATTTTGACAAGGATATATTCGATGTTGCAAGTGATTTTAGATCTAAAGGACTAAAAATCTTAGGCTCTATTGCACTTTTTAATAAAAGAAAAGGATTAGAGCAAATTATTCGAGTGCTTGCAATTGACCCCGGATTATCCTGTATTATTATTGGAGATGGCCCAATAATGGATGAATTAAATTCACTAAGTGAATCACTAGGTGTGGTCGATAGAGTTTATTTTCCTGGTTTTAGGGATAATGGGAAAGAGCATATGTTTTTGTTCGATTGCTATGTTATGCCTAGTCGGGAGGAAGGTTTTCCGCTGGCATTAACTGAAGCTTTAAGTAGCAATGTCGTGACCGTGTGTTCTGACATACCTGTTTTTAAGGAAATATTAGATTATGACACAACTACATTCTTTCAATTAGATGATATTATCTCACTAAAAAAAGCCATTCATCATTCTATTAGCAATTCAAATAGATTAGCCAATGCAGCAAGGATTAAATTTGATACGGCTTATACGCGAGAAGTTATGGCTGATAATTACTTAGATATATATCTTAAGTAGAGTATGTTTTTACATTTTTCTTACAGTGTCCTAGCATTTGGAGTGCTTTATTGTGGCCAGTGTCGTGGTTTTACTTGCAGCGTACAATGGAATGGAATGGATTGAAGAGCAAGTTCAGTCCATATTAAATCAAAAAAATGTTGTCTTGGATATCTATCTAAGTGTTGATGTTTCTACTGACGGCACAGAGAAGTTTTGCGCAGAGTTGACTGCAAAATATGATAACATTCATATGTTGCCATATGGTGAGAGATTTGGCGATGCTGCAAGTAATTTTTATCATTTAATAAAGAATGTTGATGTAAGTGGTTATGATTTTATATCGTTTTCGGACCAGGATGATATATGGTATGAAGATAAACTTTTCAGAGCAGTGACCAAATTATCCAGTGGGGAATACGCTGGCTATTCAAGTAATGTGCTTGCTTTTTGGAGGGATGGACGGACAAAAATAATAAATAAATCACAGAAGCAGGTTGAATATGATTTTTTATTTGAATCAGCAGGTCCTGGTTGTTCGATTGTTATTAATAAAAACATTGCATGTGCATTTAGAAAAATTCTGATAGAAAGTGATGAGATAAAAGAAATTGAATATCATGACTGGTTTGTCTATGCGCTTGCACGCAGTTCTGGATGTAAATGGTATATTGATGCTTTACCCTCCATGAAGTATCGACAGCATGAGCGCAATCAAATAGGGGCTAATAATAGCTGGCGTGCTGCAATGAAGCGTATATCTATGATTCAAAGTGGTTGGTATAGGAGCCAAATAAAAAGAACGATAAGTGTACTTTCTATACATGACCAATTCTTATTTCGATGCCTTTCAGACCGAAGTTTAAGCTCGCGTATTTTGTTGCTTAAAAACATCAATAAAATAAGAAGAAAGTTTTCTGAGCGAGTTTTTTTCTTTGTCATTGTTGCGATGGGATTATTTTAATTGCGAAAGAGGTCTCAATTTAATCTATTTCATAATATACGTTAAAGGGGACGTCAGTGATAATAATGCTAAAAGTATAGTTTCTGGATGAGTTATTCAATATTACAATTGTTTGTTTCTGGCTAAGCACTTTGAGCTGTTAGAGTATGAACAAGAACTTATTCATCATATGATGATTAGCAACGAGACCCATTTAGTGTCAATAGTATAACTATCTAAAAGACAGGAGTATGTAATGTCCAAGCAGCAGATCGGCGTTGTTGGTATGGCCGTGATGGGGCGCAACCTGGCGCTGAACATCGAAAGCCGTGGTTATACCGTTTCCGTGTTCAACCGCTCCCGTGAGAAGACTGAAGAAGTCGTCGCAGAGAACCCAGGCAAGAAGCTGGTTCCTTACTACACGGTGAAAGAGTTTGTTGAATCCCTCGAAACACCGCGTCGTATCCTGTTAATGGTGCAAGCGGGCGCAGGCACTGATGCCGCAATCGACTCTCTGAAACCTTACCTGGATAAAGGCGACATCATCATTGATGGCGGCAACACTTTCTACCATGACACGATTCGTCGTAACCGTGATCTGTCGGCTGAAGGTTTCAACTTTATCGGTACGGGTGTTTCCGGTGGGGAAGAGGGGGCGCTGAAAGGCCCATCCATCATGCCTGGCGGCCAGAAAGACGCTTACGAGCTGGTTGCTCCAATCCTGACTAAAATTGCCGCAGTGGCTGAAGATGGCGAGCCTTGCGTAACGTACATCGGGCCTGATGGCGCTGGTCACTATGTGAAGATGGTTCACAACGGTATCGAATACGGCGATATGCAGCTGATCGCAGAAGCTTATTCTCTGCTGAAGCATGGCCTGGACCTGTCTAATGAAGAGCTGGCAGAAACCTTTACCGAATGGAACAAAGGTGAGCTGAGCAGCTACCTGATCGACATCACCAAAGATATCTTCACCAAGAAAGATGAAGACGGTAAATACCTGGTTGATGTGATTCTGGACGAAGCCGCTAACAAAGGTACCGGTAAATGGACCAGCCAGAGCTCTCTGGATCTCGGTGAGCCACTGTCCCTGATTACAGAATCCGTGTTTGCACGTTATATCTCTTCCCTGAAAGAGCAGCGCGTCGCGGCATCTAAAGTGCTGAGCGGTCCGCAGGCTAAACCGTTCTCCGGTGACAAAGCCGAGTTCAGCGAAAAAGTTCGCCGTGCCCTGTATCTGGGTAAAATCGTTTCTTATGCTCAGGGTTTCTCCCAGCTGCGTGCCGCTTCTGAAGAGAACAACTGGGATCTGAACTACGGTGAGATCGCGAAGATTTTCCGTGCGGGCTGTATCATCCGCGCGCAGTTCCTGCAGAAAATCACCGACGCTTATGCTGAGACTCCGGCGATTGCTAACCTGCTGCTGGCCCCATACTTCAAGAAGATTGCTGACGATTACCAGCAGGCGCTGCGTGATGTGATTTCTTACGCTGTTCAAAATGGTATTCCAACGCCGACCTTCTCCGCTGCGATTGCCTACTACGACAGCTACCGTGCTGCCGTGCTGCCGGCTAACCTGATCCAGGCTCAGCGTGACTACTTCGGGGCGCACACCTATAAGCGTACCGACAAAGATGGCGTCTTCCACACCGAATGGTTAGATTAATCTTAAAATCTGACGTCTAGTTAAAAAGGGTCCTTCTTCAGGGACCCTTTTTATGTAATCTAAGCTGAGTTATATATTTTGTGCTTTGAGTAACAGTGACTTCTTTTTGAATCATTCCTGTTATTTTAGTTTTTAGCTATGTGAAATGTTTGTGGTTCTTCTGATAGTGCGGAAAAATTAATAAATTCCTAGGGTTATTATGAATACAAATAATAGTAATGTGACAAAGGTTAATACTGAGAGTCACAATGAAGAATCAATTGATTTAATTGATCTCCTTATACAGCTTTGGCGTGGTAAAAAAATAATCTCGATCTTTGTCATTGCCTTCATTTTATGTGCTGTTGCATATCTTTTCGTCGCTAAAGAGAAATGGACCTCATCTGCTATCGTAACCTTGCCGGATGCCGGGCAGCTTTCTAACTATAGCAACGCGATGAACGTTCTGAGTATTCAGCATCCAGATAGTGCACCTACGCTGATTGATGTTCAGCAGCGCTTCTTTGGACGTTTTAATGCTGCAATTTCCGCGTTATCTGAGCAGTTGGACAATCAGCAGAAACGCGAACAGTTAACCATCGCACCTGCTGCAAAGGATCAGCCTTTGCCGCTAAAAATAAGCTACGTAGCTAATTCCGCGCAGCAGGCGCAGAAAACGTTGAATGTCTATCTACAGCAAATCAATAAGCGCACGGTTAGCGAGCTTGATGATGACCTTAAGACTTCAATTGATGCAAAAATAAGTGATATAAAAGAGCAGCTCAGTGCAAAAGAAAAAGTTGCCAAAGAGAAGCAGCAAAAACGACTTGATGAGCTAAACCAGGCGCTGATTGTCGCTCAACAGTCCAATATTACTAAGCCTGTAGTCTCTCAGGCGGAAACCTTGTCTCAGGATACCCTGTTTGTACTGGGTAGCGAGGCGCTTTCTTCGATGATTAAAAATGAAGCCTCTCGTCCTCTGCCGTTGGATAACTCTTACTTCAACGCCCGCCAGGCGTTGCTTGCGGTTAGTGAGTTAAAATCGACGCCAGAAACAACCTATGCGTTCCGCTATATCATGAAGCCAACTTTGCCTGTGCGTAAAGACGGCCCGAAAAAAGGCCTGACGCTCGTGCTGGCTGCCTTGCTGGGTATTATTGTCGGTTCAGGTTATGTCCTGGGACGTAACGCGCTGCGTAACTATAAACCAGCTGCGTAAGCCCGCTAAAAAAACAAAAGGCCGCGTTAGCGGCCTGAGAGTGCTGACAAAGTTCATTGTTCTAAAAAAGCCCGAACCCAGGTCTAATAAAAACAATGAATAATGTTCTCTGGTTTGCCCCAAACAGTCGAAAACCACGTTTTCGGCTGTTTGTCATCATTCTGAGGCCGCGTTAGCGGCCTTTTTTACGTCCATTCCCCGGTTTATTTATGCCGAGCCCGTAAATTTTCAATCACCGTGCTCAGGTCCAAATCCTGATCCTGCAGCAGCACCAGCAGGTGATACATCAAGTCAGAAGCCTCATTGGTCAGCTCGTGGCGATCGTTCACGGTTGCCGCCAGTGCGGTTTCCACGCCTTCTTCCCCTACCTTCTGAGCAATACGTTTGGTGCCGCTGGCATACAGTTTCGCGGTGTAAGAACTTGTCGGATCGGCGGTTTTGCGCGAAGCCAGCAGCTGTTCCAGCTCGAACAAGAAATGCCAGTCGTGGTGCGCTTCACCGAAGCAGCTTGAGGTGCCGAGGTGACAGGTTGGGCCGATGGGGTTAACCAGCACCAGCAGCGTATCGTTATCGCAGTCCGGAGCAATTCGCACCACGTTCAGGAAATGCCCTGACGTTTCACCTTTGGTCCACAGGCGCTGTTTGGTGCGCGAGAAGAAGGTGACTTTGCCGCTCTCAAGGGTTTTCGCCAGCGCGTCCTGGTTCATATAGCCGAGCATCAGGACTTCGCCGGACGCCGCGTGCTGAACGATCACCGGCATCAGGCCATCGGTTTTTTCCCAGTCCAGCTGGGATAGCTGTTGTTCTGTTAACACACTCGAATCTCCACGCCTTGTTGAACCAGAAACGCCTTCAGTTCACCAATATTGATAATTTGCTTATGGAACACGGAAGCCGCCAGAGCGCCGTCAACGTCCGCATCGCGGAAGGCTTCATGGAAGTGTTCCATGGTGCCAGCGCCGCCGGAGGCGATAAGCGGCACGTGGCATACTTCACGCACTTTCTTCAACTGAGCCAGGTCGTAGCCGTTACGCACGCCATCCTGGTTCATCATATTCAGGACGATTTCCCCCGCGCCGCGTTTCTGCACTTCCTGCACCCAGTCCAGCGTTTCCCATTTTGTTACGCGAGTGCGGCTTTCGTCGCCGGTGTACTGGTTCACGTGATATTTGCCGGTTTCAGCATCAAACCAGGTATCAATGCCGACCACGATACACTGCACGCCAAAGCGATCGGCCAGGCGAGTGATAAGCTCAGGATCGGCCAGGGCAGGGGAGTTAATGGAAATCTTATCCGCGCCGAAGGAGAGGATCTGAGCCGCATCTTCGACGGACTTGATCCCGCCCGCCACGCAGAAAGGAATATCGATCACTTCGGCAACGCGAGTCACCCAGCTTTTGTCCACTACGCGGCCGTCGCTTGAGGCGGTGATATCGTAAAATACCAGCTCGTCTGCGCCTTCCTGAGCGTAGCGTTGCGCCAGCGGCACGATGTCGCCGATGATTTCGTGATTACGGAACTGCACGCCTTTGACAACCTGGCCGTCACGCACGTCCAGGCAAGGAATTATCCGTTTTGCCAGCATGAAATGGCCTCCTTCACGTTAAATTTACCTTCCAGAAGCGCGCGCCCAACGATCACGCCTTTCACGCCGCTGCCGCGCAGGGCGGCAATATCTTCAAGCCCACCGATACCGCCGGAGGCCTGAAACGCCACCTGCGGGAAACGCGCGCAAACTTCCTGATAAAGCTCAACGTTTGAGCCTGCCAGCGTACCGTCGCGAGAAATGTCGGTGCACAGCACATGTTTCAGGCCGAACGGCAGAAACTGTTCGACAAGCTGCTCCAGCGTGGTGCCGGAGGTTTCCTGCCAGCCGCTAACCGCAACCTGTTTGTTACCCTCGGCGTCAATACGCACATCCAGCGCCAGCACTAGGGCATTGGCGCCAAAACGTTCAAACCAGCCCTGCACCAGCTCAGGGGATTTCACCGCGGTAGAGCCGACAACTACGCGAGCTGCACCGGCTTCCAGCAGGGCTTCAACGTCCTGCTCGGTGCGAACGCCGCCGCCAACCTGAACCGGCACGCTTACGCCTGCCAGCAGCTTTTGCAGCAGCGGGATTTGGCGAGCCGCCGGGTCTTTGGCTCCGGTCAGGTCAACGAGGTGCAACACTTCTGCACCCTGCGACTGATAATCCTGTAAACGCGGCAGCGGGTCGCTGCCATAATCGCGCTGCTGGCCGTAATCTCCCTGATGGAGGCGCACCACTTTGCCGTCAATTAAATCAAGTGCCGGGATTATCATGGCCTACATCTCCAGAAAGTTTTTCAGCAGCTGAGAGCCAGCCGCACCGGAACGCTCAGGGTGGAACTGAACGCCCCAGAAGTTATCCTTTTGTACCGCCGCGGTGAAAGCTTCGCCGTAGTTCGCCTGGGCGATAGTATTTTCGCAGACCGGCATCGCATAGCTGTGGACGAAGTAGAAGTACGCCCCGTCGTCAATGCCGCGGAACAGGCGGTCGCCCGCTTTCGGGTAAACCCGGTTCCAGCCCATGTGCGGCAGCGGCAGGCCAAAATCTTTCATCTGCAACACCGGCTGCTCGATAATGCCCAGCATCTCGACGCCATTGCTTTCGTCGCTGCGGCTGCCGAGGAGCTGCATACCCAGGCAAATGCCCAGCACGGGCTGAGTACAGGCTTTGATCAGCTCCACCAGATCGCGCTCAATGATTTGGTTCATCGCTGCCTGAGCGGTGCCTACGCCGGGTAAAAATAGCTTATCGGCGCGCAGTACCACATCCGGATCACGGCTCACCTGCGGCTCATATCCGTGGCGCTGAATGGCCGACTTCACCGAATGCAGGTTGGCGCAGCCCGTATCGAGGATCACCACGTTCATTACAGCACTCCTTTCGAAGAGGGGAGCGTATCGCCCTCGACGCGAATCGCCTGGCGTAGGGTGCGGCCAAAGACTTTGAACAGGCTCTCCACGCGGTGGTGATCGTTCTTGCCTTTGGTCTTCAGGTGCAGCGTCACACCCATGGTGTAAGAAAGCGAGCGGAAGAAGTGCTCCACCATCTCGGTGCTGAGGTCACCCACGCGCTGGTAGTTGAACTCGGCTTTGTATTCGAGGTGCGGGCGGCCGGAGATATCCAGCGCACAGCGGGCCAGACATTCATCCATCGGCAGCACAAAGCCAAAACGAGTGATGCCGCGTTTGTCGCCCAGCGCCAGCTTAAGCGCCTCGCCCAGCGCCAGGCCGGTATCTTCGACGGTGTGGTGATCGTCGATGTACAGATCGCCCTTAACCGCGATCTCCATGCGGAAGCCGCCGTGGGTGCAGATCTGGTCCAGCATGTGGTCAAAGAAGCCGACGCCGGTGGCAATTTTGCTGCCGCCTTCGCGATCCAGCCAGACTTTGACGTCAATCTGCGTTTCTTTAGTATTGCGTTCTACGTGAGCGTAGCGATCGCGCTTAGTGAGTTTCTCGGCGATTTGCTTCCAGTCCAGGCCGTCGCTGTTGTAGCGCAGTCCCTGAATGCCCATATTTTCGGCCAGCTCGATGTCCGTCGCGCGGTCGCCAATCACGTAGCTGTTGGCTTTATCCAGTGCGCCTTCCTGCAGATACCCGGTCACCAGCGCCAGCTTTGGCTTGCGGCAGCCGCAGTTGTCCGCAGGCAGGTGAGGGCAAATCAGCACTTCATCGAAAATGATGTCCTGAGAGGTCAGCACCTGCATCATCAGGTTGTGCGGGCCGTCGAAATCGGCCTGCGGGAAGCTGGCAGTGCCCAGCCCGTCCTGATTGGTGATCATCACCAGGCGGTAGCCCGCCTTTTGCAGCTGCAGCAGAGCCGGGATCACCGCAGGCTCAAAGGCGAGTTTCTCCATGCGGTCGACCTGGTAATCGCTCGGTGGCTCGGAAATCAAGGTCCCGTCGCGGTCGATAAAAAGTACTTTCTGGCTCATTTGCTCTCCGTGGCTTGCAGGCCGGGTTGCTGACGCAGCGCATCGATAGCGCGCTGGCACTCTTCGCGTGTGCCAATGCTGATGCGCAGGCAGCCGCTTAACGTCGGTTGTTTATACTGGTCACGTAAGATAATGCCCTGATCCCACAGCGATTTAAAGACCGCGCTGGAGGCGGTAATTCTGGCGATAACGTAATTGGTTTCGCTGTCGAAAACCTGCTCAACGCAAGGGACGCTTTTCAGCTCATTGATCAGGTACTGGCGATTCAGCAGCACTTCGGCAACGCGCTCGCGCATCGCGTTAATGCCCTGCGGGCTAAGCGCCTGGGCGGCGATGTCGGCCACCGGCGTAGAAAGCGGGTAAGGGGCGATGACTTTTAGCAGCAGATTAATAACTTCTTCATTCGCCAGCGTAAAGCCGCAGCGCAGGCCCGCCAGCGCAAACGCTTTAGAGAGCGTACGCAGCACGACCAGGTTTGGGTATTCTTTCAGCCAGCCTGCCAGCGTCGCCTGTGGGCAGAATTCGATATACGCTTCGTCGGCAACCACCAGCGCTTTGCCGCGGGTCATTTCCAGCAGCACGCGCAGATCCTGCGGATTAATCAACTGGCCGGTCGGGTTATTCGGGCTACAAACATAAACGACTTTTACGCCGTCGAGGTTTTCTGCAATCACCGGCAGGTCAAGCTGCCAGTTATCCAGCGTGGCAACGGTGCGGCACTCTACGCCAAAAGTCTCGGCGCTGACGGTGTACATGCCGTACGTCGGCGGGCAATAGAGAATGGCGTCTTTGCCCGGTTCGCAAAACGCGCGAATCAGCAGTTCAATGCCTTCATCCGCACCACGGCTCACCAAAACCTGCTCAGGCTTCACGCCCGCGTAGCTGGCATAGTTGGCGATGACCTGCTTTGGCTGGCACTCCGGGTAGCGGTTCAGCGTCTGCGCGGTTAACTGAAATTCTACCGGCGTCGGGTATTCGTTGGCGTTCAGCCACACGTCGCCGTTCCCGCCCAGGCGGCGGGCGGACTGATAAGGGGTCAGGGCGCGAACGTTGGCGCGGGCTAACTCTTCGATGCTCATGCTTGCTCCTTAAGGGCGGCGACGCGTAGGGTTACGGCGTTTTTGTGGGCGGTCAGCTGCTCGGCGGCGGCCAGGATCTCAATGGTTTTTGCCAGCGAGGCAAAACCTTGAGGAGAGAGTTCCTGCACGGTCATCCGCTTCTGGAAGTCCGCCAGCCCAAGGCTTGAGCAGGTGGAGGTGTAACCGTAGGTCGGCAGCACGTGATTCGTCCCGGAGGCATAATCGCCCGCGGACTCAGGCGACCAGTCGCCAAGGAACACCGAACCTGCGCTGGTAATGTCATCCACCAGCTCACGGGCGTTGCGCGTCTGGATGATCAGGTGCTCAGGGCCGTATTGGTTTGATATCTCGATACATTGCGCTAAATCACGAGCGATAATTAAGCGGCTGCTTTCCAGCGCCTTGCGGGCAGTTTCTGCGCGAGGCAGGGCAGCCAGCTGGCGCTCAACGGCCTCGGCAACGGCCTGAGCCATGGCGCTGTCCGGGGTTAGCAAGACCACCTGAGAATCCGGGCCGTGTTCCGCCTGAGAAAGCAGGTCAGAGGCCACGAAGTCAGGCGTTGCGCCACTGTCTGCAATCACCAGCACTTCAGACGGGCCTGCGGGCATATCGATGGCCGCGCCGTCGAGACGCTGGCTAACCTGGCGCTTCGCTTCGGTGACGAAGGCGTTGCCGGGTCCAAATATTTTGTCCACTTTCGGAATGCTTTCCGTACCAAGCGCCAGAGCGGCAATGGCCTGCGCGCCGCCTACCTGAAACACTTCCTGCACGCCGCAAAGCTGGGCCGCATAAAGAATTTCGTCGGCAATCGGTGGCGGAGAGCAAAGCACCACTTTTTTGCAGCCAGCGATGCGGGCCGGCGTGGCCAGCATCAGCACGGTGGAAAACAGCGGGGCGGAGCCGCCAGGGATGTACAGGCCAACGGAGGCTACCGGGCGGGTAACCTGCTGGCAGCGCACGCCGGGCATAGTTTCCACATCTACCGGAGCAAGCTGCTGCGCAAGGTGGAACTTCTCAATGTTAGCGACGGCCACGGCCATCGCCTCTTTAATCTCGTCGCCGAGTCTCGCCACGGCTTCATCGATTTGCTGCTGAGTGACCTGCAGTTGCTTCACTTCAGTTTTATCGAACTTCGCGCTGTACTCGCGCAGGGCTTCGTCACCGTTGCTTTTAACGTTATCCAGGATTTCTGCCACGGTGCGGGTAATGCTGTCCGAAGCGGAGATGGCCGGGCGCATCAGCAGCGCACGGCGAGCGGCTTCGTCGCAGTCGTTCCAGTTAATCAGCGTGTTGAAGTTGCTCATCACATCACTCCATCATCTTCTCAATGGGCAGTACCAGAATAGAGCTGGCGCCCAGCGCTTTCAGCTTCTCCATGGTTTCCCAGAACAGCGTTTCGCTGCTGACCATGTGCATCGCCACGCGCTGCTGGTCGCCTGCCAGCGGCAGAATGGTTGGGCGCTCGGCACCCGGCAGCAGGGCAATCACTTCGTCCAGACGCTCGGTTGGCGCGTGCAGCATGATGTACTTGGACTCGCGGGCCTGAATCACGCCCTGGATACGGGTCAGCAGCTTGTCGATCAGCTGCTGTTTGGCTTCCGGCATTTCGCCATCGCGCTGGATCAGGCAGGCTTTGGAGCGATAGATAACTTCCACTTCACGCAGGCCGTTGGCCTCAAGCGTTGCGCCGGTAGACACCAGATCGCAGATGGCGTCGGCCAGGCCAGCGCGCGGAGCCACTTCCACCGACCCGTTCAGCAGGCAGGATTTAAACTGCACGCCTTTCTGGTCGAGGTAGCGTTTTAACAGGTGCGGGTAAGAGGTCGCGATACGTTTGTTATTGAGGCCGGCCGGGCCATCCCACGGCTCGTCCACGGCGGTGGCCAGCGACAGGCGGCAGCCGCCGAAGTCCAGGCGGCGCAGCGTGTAATAGCGAGGATCGTCACCCTGAGCGCGGCGCGTCAGTAACTCTTCTTCGAGGACGTTTTCACCGATAATACCGAGGTCAACTACGCCGTCCATCACCAGCCCTGGAATGTCGTCATCACGGACGCGCAGAATGTCGATCGGCATGTTTTCCGCCAGCGCAATCAGGCGCTGCGTGTGCAGGTTGATTTTTATGCCGCAGCGGGCCAGTAATTCGCGTGAATCGTCGCTAAGACGGCCAGATTTCTGCATAGCTATGCGTAAACGGTTGTTGTCGGTCATCGGTAGTTACCCCTTATTCATTCCTGTCTGACGCCCAATAAAAAAGCCCCCGGAAGATATCTTCCGGGGGCTTTTTCTCGCGTTCACGCACCACTGGAAGATCTTTTCGTCTCCCAGCACCAATCGCCTGAAAGACTAGTCAGGGTGATGGTGATGATGGTGGTTTTTAAACTGAGCGCGTGTCATAAAATTCTCGTATGAATGACTATTCATTATGTGCCAATTAACGTAAACCAGATTACGCGTTGAGTGCAAGGGGTTTTTTCCCGGTTCATTAATATTCTGTTTGGCTGCGGGAATTGTCAGTTCTGCCTGGGTGGCGTAGCCTTAACGGAGAGCTAAATTCACTCGTCAGAAGATAATGCTGCAAGGTCAGGAGACAAGGCATGAAAAGGGTCGCGATAGTCGGTTTAGGGTGGTTGGGAATGCCGCTGGCGCTCTCATTGTCAGCGCGGGGCTTTCAGGTCAGCGGAAGCAAAACGACGCTGGATGGCGTAGAAGCTGCCCGCATGTGCGGAATTGAAAGTTATCAGCTGCAGCTGCAGCCGGAACTGGTATGCGACAGTGACGATCTGGCTGAGCTGCTGGACGTCGATGCATTAGTGGTCACGCTTCCCGCCCGACGCAGCGGTGAAGGCGATGACTTTTATCTTCAGGCGGTGCAGGAAATTGTCGATAGCGCGCTCGCGCATTCCGTTCCCCGCATCATTTTTACCAGTTCGACCTCGGTATATGGCGAAGGCGAGGGGAGCGTGAAAGAGACGACGCCGCTGCGGCCCGTCACCGCCAGCGGTAAAGTACTTAAAGAACTTGAAGACTGGCTGCACAAGCTGCCGGGGACGTCGGTGGATATTCTCCGGCTTGCCGGGCTGGTGGGGCCGGAACGCCACCCCGGGCGTTTTCTGGCGGGGAAAAAGGATGTTGCGAACGGGCAGCACGGCGTAAACCTGGTGCATCTGGAAGACGTCATTGCTGCCATTACGCTGCTGCTTCAGGCACCGAAAGGCGGACACATTTATAATCTCTGCGCGCCAACCCACCCAACGCGCGAAGAGTTTTATTCGCACATGGCCCGGCAAATTGGCCTGGAGGCGCCGCTGTTCCGCAAAGAAGCCGAAACCGGCCACGGCAAGCTGATTGACGGCAGCCGTATCTGTAATGAGCTAGGCTTCGAGTATCAATATCCTAATCCGCTGGTCATGCCGATGCAGTAAGTTCAGCCCCGGCGTGCTAAGCGCACCCGGGGGTGAGTATTAAACCTTTGCTTGACGTGCTGATAATTCTCGATGCGCTGGATAAAGAAGGGAGCTTTGCTGCCGCGGCGGCAAAGCTTTTTAAAACCCCTTCGGCGCTGAGCTACAGCGTTCAAAAACTGGAAAGCGACCTTAATATTCAAATTCTCGACCGCAGCGGTCATCGGGCGCGTTTTACGCGAACCGGCCAGCTACTGCTGGAAAAAGGGCGAGAAATCCTGCACTCGGTTCGTGAACTGGAACAGCAGGCCATTAAGCTCCAGCAGGGCTGGGAGCACGAACTCACCATCGGGGTTGATAACGCCTTTCCGTTTTCTCTGCTTACACCGTTAATCGAAGCGTTCTACCAAAGCTATAGCGTGACTCGCCTTAAATTCATCAACGATGTGCTTGGCGGCTCGTGGGAAGCGCTCACCCAAGGGCGGGCGGATATTATCGTTGGGGCGATGAGCGAACCACCATCGCTGAGCGGTTTCGGCTTTACTCTGTTAGGCCGGCTGGAAATCGTTTTTGTTGTGGCTCCGCATCATCCGCTGGCAAAGGCCGGGGAGCCACTTCCCCGGCGATTAATCAAGCAGTCACGCGCCGTGGTGGTGGGAGACACCTCCAGAATAGAATCTGCTCGAGCTATGCATCTGCTTGAAGAGCAGGAAGCCATCACCGTATTTGACTTCAAAACCAAGCTCGAACTGCAAATCAGCGGCATTGGCTGCGGGTATATGCCGCGCTATATGGCGCAGCGTTATATCGACAGCGGCGCGCTGGTCGAAAAGCAGGTCGCGGGGCAGGTGTCCTATGTCCCGGTGTGGATTGGCTGGAATGAACAAACTGCCGGGCTCGCCAGTGAATGGTGGCGTGAGAAAATCGTCAGCGACCAGCGCATTGCTCAGGTGTATATGCCGGTAGAAAAATAGCCTCTTTATGACTGGCGATTTTTGCATAGCGCGGCTATGTTCAATGTCAGCCAGGCAGTACGTTAGAGCAGTGATACGCGTGGACAGGCCTATCTTCTTCTGCAGTGCTGAATGTGGGAGGTTTTACTTCCGCCAGACGCTGAAAAAGAAATTGCCAAAGATGGCTTTAACATCTTGTCATTGTGGCGCCGTATGGTGCAAAATACGCGCCAGCAAAAATAGAAGACTAACCGACGTTTAAGAGACGTCGGTTATTTTTTTGCAATCAATTAAGTCAGACAAACGGCATTTGCCAAAAAAACCAAGAGGCCGGGCTTCGTACCGGATAGATACTAGCTTTTAAAAAACGACAGTCGTGTCGCCGAGGAAATTCAGATGGGGCAGATTTTTGCTTTTGCGCAGGCTTTCTCTATTGAGGGAAACAACCATGTCGCTTAACGTCACCGCAGGTGCAAACACCCGCCCAGGTCTGCGTAAGACCCTGACGCTGGTTCCGGTAGTTATGATGGGCCTTGCCTACATGCAGCCGATGACCTTGTTTGATACTTTCGGTATTGTTTCCGGGATGACCGATGGCCATGTGCCGACGGCTTATGCCTTTGCTCTGGTGGCGATTCTGTTCACCGCGCTGAGCTATGGCAAGCTGGTGCGTCGTTTCCCGTCTGCGGGTTCTGCTTATACCTACGCCCAAAAATCCATTAACCCGCTGGTCGGTTTTATGGTGGGCTGGTCCTCGCTGCTGGACTATCTGTTCGCGCCGATGATTAACATCCTGCTGGCAAAAATCTATTTTGAAGCTCTGGTACCCGGCGTCCCTTCGTGGATCTTCGTAGTGGTGCTGGTTGGCTTTATGACCGTCTCTAACCTGCGCAGTGTAAAAACCGTTGCCAACTTCAACAGCGTCATCGTGCTGCTGCAAATCGTGCTGATTGCGGTCATTATGGGCATGGTGGTTTACGGCGTTTCCGGGGGTGAAGGCGCGGGTACTCTCACAAGCAGCAAACCGTTCTGGTCTGAAAACGCCCATATTGCACCGATGATTACCGGGGCAACTATCCTGTGCTTCTCGTTCACCGGATTTGACGGCATCAGCAACCTGTCTGAAGAGACCAAAGACGCCGAGCGTGTGATTCCTCGGGCTATCTTCCTGACCGCGCTGATTGGCGGCATGATCTTCATCGTTTCGACCTATTTCCTGCAGCTGTATTTCCCGGATATCTCTCGCTTTAAAGATCCGGACGCGTCTCAGCCTGAAATCATGCTGTTCGTGGCGGGTAAAGCTTTCCAGGTTGGCGCGCTTATCTTCTCCACCATTACCGTGCTGGCTTCCGGTATGGCGGCGCACACCGGCGTTTCTCGCCTGATGTACGTGATGGGCCGTGACGGCGTGTTCCCGAACCGCTTCTTCGGCTACATTCATCCGAAATGGCGTACCCCGGCGTTTAACGTGCTGCTGGTGGGTGCCGTAGCGCTGATGGCTATCGACTTTGACCTGGTAACCGCAACTGCGCTGATTAACTTCGGTGCGCTGGTGGCCTTTACCTTCGTTAACCTGTCGGTTATCTCGCAGTTCTGGATCCGCGAAAAGCGCAACAAGTCACTGAAAGACCATTTCAACTACCTGGTGCTGCCGACTATCGGTGCTCTGACCGTAGGCGCGCTGTGGATTAATCTGGAGCAAAGCTCGATGATCCTCGGCCTGATTTGGGGTGCAATCGGTCTGATTTACGTTGCCTGCGTAACCCGCAGCTTCCGTAACCCGGTTCCACAGTACAACGAAGACATCGCTTAATCAGTTTTGATGAAATAAGAATGGCTCCCGGTGGGAGCCATTTTTTTTGTCTGTAAAAAGCGTTAACCGACCAGGTATTGCGCGTATTCAAACAGCGCTTTCAACAACGCCAGTTTCTCTTTATCACCTTCATGCTGGTTATACAGCGTTTCCAGCTCAAGGGCGTAGGCCTGCAGGGCTTCCTGAGAAAGCACATCGCGGCGGTGATGCTGCCAGCGGTTTTGCTCCTCTTCGCTTAACGTGCCCGGCCAGTTGCGCGCCCGGTAGTTAAACAGCAGCTGCTCGATACGCTTATCGGCAAAGGTGATATCCAGCGCCGGTAGATTCTGCGGGTCAGTTTCCAGCACGATGCGCATTGCGGCGCGGTCAGCATCGCTGAAGAAACCGTTGTAAAGCTGGGCATCAACGTTATCGGAAGGCACAAATGGTTCGGCCTCGGCAAACAGCCTCACCACTTTTTCACGAACTTCCGGATGCTCACGCAGCACTTTCAGGTTATCAAGGCAGCGCTGGCGGTTTATGCCGAGGCGCTCGGCATCTTCCGGCCGCAGCGTGTTGGCGACGGCAAGTACCGGGCACTTATTCAGATGCACCAGCTTGATCGGCACCGCGGCGTTATCCCCCAGCTCGGATTTTGGCGTATACAGGCGGTCGCGCAGGGTGCCGGCGTCCAGCTCCAGTAGCGGGGAAATATCCCCGGCCAGGTCCACCATAATCACGGCATTGCGGTTATCGGGATGCCAGGCCAGCGGCGCTATCCAGCTGGTATTGCCGCGCTGTGCACCGAACATGCCGGACACGTGAACCAGCGGCTTCATCTGCGGGATATCAATCAGCGTCTGTAGTTTTTGCTTCGAGCGGTGGCTGTAGAGATAGTCAAACAGGCGCGGCTGACGTGTTTTAACCAGCTGCGCCATGGCGATGGTCGCATAGACGTCTGACATGGCATCGTGTGCGTTGGCGTGTTCAATGCCGTTAGCCTTCGTCAGGTGCTCAAGACGGAAGCTTGGCAGCCCGTCTTCGTTTTCCGGCCAGACGATACCTTCCGGGCGAAGGGCGTAGCAGGCGCGCATCACGTCGAGTAAATCCCAGCGGGAATTATCGTTCTGCCAGCTCCAGGCGTAAGGATCGTAGAAGTTGCGGTAGAAGATATTACGTGTCACTTCATCGTCGAAGCGCACGTTGTTGTAGCCCACCACGCAGGTCTTCGGCACGGTAAAAATACCGTGAATACGCTTTGCAAAATCCGCTTCGTTTTCGCCACGCGCCAGCGCCTGCTGAGGCGTTATGCCGGTAATCATCACGGCTTCTGGCTGAGGCAGGTAGTCATCCGCAGGCTTGCAGTAAAACACTTCCGGATCGCCAATAACGTTAAATTCGCCGTCGGTGCGGATGGCGGCAAACTGGGCCGGCCTGTCCAGCGAAGGGCTTTTGCCGAAGGTCTCGTAATCGTGAAAAAGAAATGTAGCAAGGGGAGCAGAATCAGACACAGAAGTTACCATTGAGCTAGTTGTATTCTGGCTCAATGGTAAACCATCTGCTGGCTCATCAGAAGGAAAAGCGCGTTTAAGATGTGGCCCGCTGGGACTTTAGCCCGACGCGGCTAATCAAGCGTTTACCCAGCGCGATACCGCGTTTTTCTACCTTGTGGTACAGCACAACTGCAATCAGCCAGACGGCCGGCAGCGCTATCACCGTTACAATCAGGAATCGAATGAGAGAAGGTTGGTGGGCAAAGGCGGTGTAGCGAACCAGCAGGCCGATGACGGGAATCACAAGCATCAGGTGCAGCAGATACACCGAGTAAGACACGTCCCCGAGGAACAGGCTAAACCGGCAGGTGAGCAGCCTGCGCGGAGCGTCTGTCATCCGGCTCAGGCGGCTTTCGCCCTGATGCTGCCAGAGCAGCAGCGTCATCCCAACAATCATCACGCACTCCGCTGCCAGCCGCAGGTGAGTTTCCGCAATATGCATCTGCCAGGCAATGACGGGGGCGAGCAGCGCCAGCGCGCAATAGCGCAGGTTTCTCTGCATCACCGTGTGAGATATCAGCATACCGGCGATAAACAGCGGCAGCTTTATCAGGATCATCGACGGCATCGGGAAGGCGTTGAAGTAGTCCGGAAAGAGCCAGCGCGCCGCCAGGCAAACGACCATCAGCAGCGCGGCGCTGACCGCAAACCCGTAGCGCATCACCAGCAACATGATGAACGGGAAGAGCAGGTAATACTGCATCTCAAGCCCAATACTCCAGTCGGGCAATACGGTGCGGAAGGAGTATTCCGGCAGCAGGCCGAAAATAAACGACAGGTGGCTGACAATGTTAGTAACGGAATGGTCGGCATAGCGGCTGCTTGCCGTGGCGGTAGTCGGCCAGGCGCTGGCGATTATATCGCGCATTTCGCCAAACCAGCCGCCAAAGAACAGGGCAATTATCAGCAGTAAATAATAGAGTGGGGCGATGCGAAAGAAGCGACGCAGCCAGAATACGCGAAATGTGTTGGGGCTATTCCACGGCTCTTTTTCCCGTCGTTCCTGATAATTTTTTGCCATCAAATAACCGGACAGCAAAATAAATAAATCAACCCCCATGCCCGGATCGTAGAGCACGGGGATGCGGCATTGCACCAGCAAACAAATGTGGCCGAGCAGAACCCAGAGCGATGCCAGACCGCGCAGCCCTTCCAGCTCGGGAGACCAGCGTTTACTTTCCACTATAAGATGACCTATATCTGTATTTTCTTCGGTCAGAGTAAAAATGAATCAAAGCCGCCACAATCAGAAAGTCGCGCAATCGGGGAATATCAGAATAAACGCAGGGCAACTTTCGGCAGGAATATATTCGTACAAATATCATTCATTATTATTACCAAATATGAAATGTCATATTTTCTTGCAATTTAAAGAAGCAAATTAACAAGAACTCCCGTAAAACGAGCCGCTGTAAATTAAGTCTTTGAGGATATTCCGTTGAAAACCCGCCTGCTTGTTGCCCTGAGCTTTTTGTCCCTTTCCGTTAACTCCGCGTTTGCTGATGATATTTTCCCCCATCAGCCGCAGCCGCCGCAGGTTCAGGCTGGCGCATGGGTGCTGATGGATTACACCACCGGGCAGGTGCTGACCGCAGGTAACGAGCACGTCCAGCGTAATCCGGCCAGCCTGACAAAGCTGATGACCGGCTATGTGGTAGACCGCGCTATCGACAGCAAACGTATCACGCCGGACGATGTGGTCACGGTGGGGAAAGACGCCTGGGCAAAAGGCAACCCGGTCTTTGATGGCTCATCGCTGATGTTTATTAAACCGGGCGACAGGGTCACCGTACGTGACTTAAGCCGGGGGCTTATTATTGATTCCGGTAACGATGCCTGCGTCGCGCTGGCAGATTATGTGGCCGGCGGGCAAAAGCAGTTTGTCGGCATGATGAACCACTATGTCGAGCAGCTTGGCCTGCATGACACCCATTTTGAAACCGTTCACGGCCTGGACGCGCCGGGGCAGCACAGTTCGGCCTATGATCTGGCCGTTCTGTCCCGCGCTATCATCCACGGCGAGCCGCAGTTCTACCATATGTACAGCGAGCGCAGCCTCACCTGGAACGGCATTACCCAACAGAACCGTAACGGCCTGCTGTGGGATAAAGCCCTGAACGTTGACGGCCTGAAAACGGGGCATACCGAAAGCGCCGGGTTCAACATTATCGCCTCCAGCGTGCTCGGCCAGCGCCGACTGATTGCGGTTATTATGGGCGGCCTTAGCTCAAAAGGGCGCGAAGAGCAGGCCCGCAAACTGCTGCACTGGGGGCAGGATAACTTCGACACCGTGCAGGTATTGCAAAAAGGCAAAGCCATCGGCAGCGAGCACATCTGGTACGGCGATAAGCCAGACATCAGCGTTGGCCCGGATCAGGACGTTTTTCTGGCGCTGCCTAAAGCTGAAGTCCCCAACATCAAGGCCAAATATGTGTTGAGCAAGCAGGATATGGAGGCGCCGCTGGCAGCCAATGCTCAGGTGGGCGAGATTCAGCTGTTCGATGGCGACAAGCTTATCTCCCAGTGGCCTCTGGTGAACCTCACGCCGGTAGAGAAAGGCGGGCTGTTTTCACGTCTCGGCGACTTCATCAGCCGTACGCTTTAATCCATTTACCACGCTCTTGAGCCGCGCTTCCTGCGCGGCTTTTTTGTCCCTGTTTCTTGCGAAACAGCTCCCAAAACTGGCAGCTTGTGCCGACGCCATAAACGCTATAGTGTATAAACGTACAGTGTATTTATTCATCAGCGTGGAGGCAGTATGACATTTAAAGTTCAGCACGTTCCGGCGCGAAAAGTGGCCGGCTTTCATCTGGTCGGGCCTTGGGAAACCACGGTTCCGCAGGGTTTTGGTCAGCTGGCGATGTGGGCACAAACCCACAGCCTGAATGGAGAATGGCTGGCTGTTTACTACGACGATCCCGATGTCGTTCCGGCGGAAAAGCTCCGCGTTGACACCGTGCTCGGCGTTTCTGATGACTTCAAGGTTCCGGCGAACAGCGAAGGCGTAGTCGTCACGGCTATCGAGGCCGATACCTACGCCATCGGGCACGCCAGGGTGGAAAATGAAGCTTTCCAGCAGGCCTGGGAAAACTTTTTCGACCAGATAGAGGCCGACGGCGGCTATCGGTTAACCGGAAAACCCTGCTATGAAATCTACCTGAACGACGGGTCTGCAACCGGCGTATGGGAAATTGATATGTATATCCCGGTCGCTAAAGCCTGACAGGAGAGAATCATGACGGAAGCTATCGCAGGGTTAAAGGTGTTATTCATTGCCGGTTATGGCCCTGTCCCGCGTGACGTGGCGGCAAGCGCCGAATTTTATCAGCAGGTGCTTGGCCTGCCGCTGAAGGCTATGGAAGGCAACGAAGACTATCTGGCAACGGAGAACGGCGCGCTGGACGGCGTGAAACATTTCGCACTCTGGCCGCTGGCTCAGGCGGCACAATCCTGTTTTGGCGTGGGCAGCTGGCCTGAAGACGTTAGTGCGCCACAAAGCTGGGTGGAGTTTGAAGTGGAAGACGTCGGGCAGGCGACGGCGGTGCTGAAGCAGTCAGGCTACAAAATGCTGGTGGATAACCGCCTGGAGCCCTGGGGGCAAACGGTGTCACGCCTGCTGAGCCCTGAAGGTTTTCTGGTTGGGGTTACGGTCACCCCCTGGCTGCGTTAGCGTCGGTCATCCTGGGCGGCAGGTTGCCGCCCCATTTCTGATATTCAGCAAAGAAACATGAAATATCCCGCGTAAAAGCCCTGCGCTCCGAGGCTTTATGATTTCTTTATGAGAAAAACGGGTACAATTTCTTTTTTGTTTTCGGAGAGCCGGGTGTGCGTCCCGACAAATCACTGACCCCGTTTGAGATCCGTATTTACCGCAACTATCGCGTTGCCCACGGTATACGCATCGCCCTTGCTTTTGTGCTGACGTTTGTTCTGGTTCGCCTGCTGCAGATCCCGGAAGGGACCTGGCCGCTGATCACGCTGGTGGTGGTAATGGGGCCTATCTCCTTTTGGGGAAACGTAGTGCCTCGCGCCTTCCAGCGCATTGGCGGCACCATCTTTGGGGCGGCCATCGGGCTGATAGCCCTCAAGCTTGAGCTTTTCTCTCTGCCGCTGATGATTATCTGGTGCGGGCTGGCAATGTTCCTGTGCGGCTATCTGGCACTCGGCAAACGCCCATACCAGGCGCTCCTTATCGGCATCACGCTCTCGGTGGTCGTGGGTGCGCCTCCGGGCGACATGGAGATTGCGCTGTGGCGAAGTGGCGACGTTATTTTTGGCTCTCTTCTGGCAATGTTGTTCACCAGCGTTTACCCACAGCGCGCGTTTATTCACTGGCGCATCCAGATGGCGACCTTCGTGCAGGCGTTCGGTAAGGTCTATACCGCCGGTTTTTCGCCAAACCTCGTGGACCGCCCGCGGCTGGAAAAACCGCTGCAGAAGATCCTCAATGACGTTGTTAAAATGCGTGCCTTGATTGGCCCTGCCAGCAAAGAAACCCGCATTCAGAAGTCGGTTTTTGAAGCCATTCAGACCATCAACCGCAACATGGTCTGTACTCTCGAGCTGCAGATAAACGCCTACTGGGCAACGCGGGCCAGCCATTTCGTGATGATCAACGCCCATACGCTGCGCGACACGCAGCAGATGACGCAGCGAACGCTGGCGGCCATTGCGAAGGCATTGCATGAAGGAAATCCTTCGCCAATCGCTGCCAACACTGAAAAGCTGAATGAGATCGTTCTGGAGCTACGGCAACTGATGGAAGAGGGTAAGGGAAGCGCGCTGCAGGAGACGCCGATTCATGGCTACGTCTGGCTTAGCCTCGAACTGGCCCGCCAGCTTGAGCTGCTGTCGCATCTTATTTGCCGGGCGCTGCGCAAATAGCGCGCGTAAAGTGCAGAAATGACAATGCTTGTTTCGATTCAGCAGAAATTGAGGTTAAGATAGGGCCAGCCCGTCAGTGAGATTGACAAAAAAATTGTCATCGTCAACCGCGACGACTAAGGTTATGGCGGTTGTCTTAACGAATCCGAGTACCAATTTAGCAGGGGTGTAAAAATGGAAAATATCAAACCTACCTTCCAGGACGTTCTGGAGTTTGTTCGTCTGTTCCGTCGTAAAAACAAACTGCAGCGTGAAATTCAGGACGTAGAGAAAAAGATCCGTGACAACCAGAAGCGTGTGCTGCTGCTTGATAACCTGAGCGACTACATCAAGCCGGGCATGAGCATCGAAGCGGTGCAGGGCATTATCGCCAGCATGAAAACCGACTACGAAGACCGCGTGGATGACTACATCATCAAAAACGCCGAGCTGTCTAAAGAGCGTCGTGAAATCTCTAAGAAGCTGAAAGTGATGGGCGAGCAGAAAGTGGCCGATACCAAAGCTGAATAACTTCAGTGAATCTAAAATAACCGCCTTCATGGGCGGTGATGAGGCTGCTGACAAAGTTCATTGCTCTAAAAAAGACCGAACCAGGTCTAATAAAAACAATGAATAATGTTTTCTGGTTTGCCCCAAACAGTCGAAAACCACGTTTTTCGGCTGTTTGTCATCAATCTGA
>NZ_JACARU010000041.1:0-19471 GCF_013386425.1 Cedecea sp. P7760
CCCGCTTATTCGCACCTTCCATAGGTAACTTAGCATGTGTGATGCCGGGCGTCCAGCAGCTCGCAAAAAAATGCAAGTGTGGCACGCGCCGGCTGAGATTCCATTATGCCAGATTAGCGTCGAGGAACTCTTTTAACTGACCTTTAGACAGCGCACCCACTTTGGTCGCCGCGACTTCGCCGTTTTTGAACAGCAGCAGGGTTGGGATACCGCGGATGCCGTATTTAGGCGCAGTGCCCGGGTTCTGGTCGATGTTCAGCTTAGCTACGGTGATTTTGCCCTGATATTCATCAGCGATCTCGTCAAGAATCGGGGCGATCATTTTGCATGGACCACACCATTCTGCCCAGAAATCAACCAGAATCAACCCTTCAGCTTTAAGCACGTCCGTGTCGAAACTGCCGTCAGTCAGGTGAATAATTTTATCGCTCATGTTCTACTCCGCAGGATTGTGTCTACCTTGTTGGTGTAGCATTAACCAACTTGGGGTGACTTTATTTCACCCGGTTTATTTCAACGGATGTGCTTTCGTAAAGCAATAGTAAACTGATATTCTACCACACTATGAGCAAAACACATTTGACCGAAAAGAAGTTTTCCGACTTCGCCCTGCACCCTAAGGTGATTGAAGCCCTTGAAAATAAAGGGTTCCATAACTGCACCCCAATTCAGGCACTGGCACTTCCGCTGACTCTGGCGAATCGTGACGTTGCAGGGCAGGCGCAAACCGGTACAGGCAAAACGATGGCGTTTCTGACGTCCACGTTCCATTATTTACTTTCTCACCCGGTTCCTGAGAACCGCCAGGTGAATCAGCCGCGCGCTTTGATTATGGCGCCAACCCGCGAGTTAGCGGTACAGATTCACTCGGATGCAGAACCGCTAGCGCAGGCAACAGGCCTGAAGCTTGGCCTTGCCTACGGCGGCGACGGCTATGATAAACAGCTGAAAGTGCTGGAAAGCGGCGTAGATATTTTGATTGGCACCACCGGTCGTTTGATCGATTACGCCAAACAAAACCACATTAACTTAGGTGCCATTCAGGTTGTGGTACTGGATGAAGCCGACCGCATGTATGACCTCGGCTTCATTAAAGACATTCGCTGGCTGTTCCGCCGCATGCCGCCGGTCACCCAACGTCTGAACATGCTGTTCTCTGCGACCCTTTCCTACCGCGTGCGTGAGCTTGCTTTCGAGCAGATGAACAATGCGGAATATGTAGAAGTTGAACCGGAACAGAGAACCGGCCACCGTATTAAAGAAGAGCTTTTCTACCCTTCTAACGAAGAGAAAATGCGTCTGCTGCAAACGCTTATCGAAGAAGAATGGCCAGACCGCGCCATCATCTTCGCAAACACCAAACACCGCTGTGAAGATATTTGGGGTCATCTGGCCGCTGATGGTCATCGCGTTGGGCTGTTAACGGGTGATGTCGCACAGAAGAAACGCCTGCGTATCCTGGAAGAGTTTACCCGTGGCGATCTGGATATTCTGGTTGCAACCGACGTTGCGGCTCGCGGCCTGCATATTCCGGCTGTAACCCACGTCTTTAACTACGATCTGCCTGATGATTGCGAAGATTACGTTCACCGTATTGGCCGTACAGGCCGTGCCGGGGCAAGCGGTCACTCGATCAGCCTCGCCTGTGAAGATTACGCGCTGAACTTATCGGCGATCGAAACCTATATTGGCCACTCAATTCCGGTGAGCAAATATAACCCTGAAGCATTGTTAAATGAGTTCCCACCGCCAAAACGCCTGACCCGTAGCCGCCCAGGCAACGGTCCACGCCGCGGTGGTGCTCCTCGTGGTAATCGTCGTCGCGCAGGTTAAAAATCTATGCTTAGCACCACCTCACTCTATGCAGCAATTGATCTCGGTTCTAACAGTTTTCATATGTTGGTTGTGCGTGAGGTGGCGGGAAGCATACAAACCCTAACCCGCATTAAGCGAAAAGTTCGCCTCGCTGCTGGCCTAAACAGCGAGAGCGTACTCTCCCCGGAAGCAATGGAGCGCGGCTGGCAATGCCTGCGTTTATTTGCTGAACGCCTTCAGGATATTCCTCAGAACCAAATTCGCGTTGTGGCTACAGCCACGCTGCGCCTCGCCGTCAATGCCGATGTTTTTCTGCAAAAAGCCCAGCAAATCCTCGGCTGCCCGGTGCAGGTTATTCGCGGTGAAGAAGAAGCCCGCCTGATTTATCAGGGCGTCGCCCACACAACCGGCGGAGACGATCGACGTCTGGTGGTGGATATTGGGGGGGCGAGTACCGAGCTGGTGACCGGCACCGGCGCACAAACCACCTCATTATTCAGCCTTTCAATGGGTTGCGTCACCTGGCTGGAGCGTTTCTTCAGCGACAGAAATCTCGCTCAGGAAAACTTTGCTGCGGCAGAGGCTGCAGCAGCAGAAGTCCTCAGCCCGGTGATTAACGAGCTGAAAAGCCACGGCTGGAAAATCTGTGTCGGTGCTTCGGGTACCGTGCAGGCGCTGCAGGAAATCATGATGGCGCAGGGGATGGACGAACGTATCACCCTCGCAAAACTCCAGCAATTAAAACAGCGCGCTATTCAGTGTGGCCGCCTGGAAGAGCTGGAAATTGAAGGCCTCACGCTGGAACGTGCGCTGGTTTTCCCAAGCGGTCTTGCCATTCTAATCGCCATATTCGAACAGCTCGGCATTGAATGTATGACGCTTGCCGGCGGTGCGCTGCGTGAGGGATTGGTCTACGGCATGTTGCATCTTGCGGTTGACCAGGAGATTCGCCAGAGGACGCTGCGCAACGTTCAGCGCCGCTTTATGGTGGACACCAGCCAGGCCGCTCGCGTGGAACAACTGGCACAGAATTTTGCAACACAAATAGCGGAGCCGTGGGGGCTTGACCCGCTTAGCCAGCAGATGCTGGCGAGCAGCGCTCTGCTGCATGAAATTGGGTTGAGCATTGACTTCAAGCATGCGCCGCAGCATGCGGCCTATCTGGTAAAAAATCTGGATTTGCCGGGCTACACGCCAGCGCAGAAAAAGTTGCTGGCAACGCTGCTGCTCAACCAGACCAACCCTGTCGATCTCTCTTCCCTGCACCAGCAAAACGCGGTGCCGCCGCGTGTGGCAGAAAGGCTTTGCCGCCTGTTACGCCTGGCAATTATTTTTGCAAACCGCCGCCGGGACGACATTCTTCCCGTGATTAAGCTGCAGGCGGACGGTGAAACTCTGCATCTGGAATTACCGGAGACCTGGCTGGCCTGCCACCCGCTAGGTGCCGAGCTGCTGGAACAGGAAAAACTCTGGCAGAGTTACGTTCACTGGCCGCTAAGCGTCAACTGAACTAGTTTTTACGTGCTTTTGCCAGCATTTCGCGGATGTTGGCCACATTACTCTGCCCTTTTTGCATCCGCTCTTCGGCAGAAACCACCTTCCGCTCGGTTTCCCAGCTTAAATCATCCTGCGGCAACTCCAGCAGGAACCGGCTAGGTTCAGGCCGCACCAGCTCGCCGTACTGGCGACGCTCCCGGCAAAGCGTGAACGTCAGCTCTTTCTGAGCTCGGGTGATCCCTACATACGCCAGACGGCGTTCTTCATCCACGTTATCTTCGTCGATGCTGCTTTGGTGTGGCAGGATCCCTTCTTCCATGCCGACGAGGTAGACATAAGGGAACTCCAGCCCCTTAGAAGCATGCAGGGTCATCAGCTGAACCTGATCGGCCTCTTCCTCGCTTTCCCCGCGCTCCATCATGTCGCGCAGCGTAAAGCGCGTCACCACCTGCGTTAAGGTCATCGGCTCATCCAGATCGCTGCCTTCAAGCATTTCCGTCATCCAGCTAAAGAGCTGATTAACGTTTTTCATGCGCATTTCCGCAGCTTTCGGGCTGGGTGACGTTTCGTAAAGCCAGCTTTCATAGTCGATGCCGTGGATAAGGTCACGTACCGCAGCCACCGGCTCACGCTCAGCAAGCGTTGCCACGTCCCGCAGCCAGTGGGTAAAACGCTGCAGTGAGTCAAGGCCGCGCCCGCTAAGCGTCTGGCTTAACCCCATATCGAAGCTGGCGGTAAACAAACCTTTATTGCGCTGCATCGCCCACTCGCCAAGCTTTTGCAGCGTTGCCGGGCCAATCTCGCGCTTGGGCGTGTTCACTATGCGCAGAAAGGCACTGTCGTCATCCGGATTCGTCAACACGCGCAGGTAGGCAAGCAGATCTTTGATTTCCGGGCGGGAGAAGAAAGATGTGCCGCCGGAGATACGATACGGGATGCGGTTTTGCATCAGCATCTTTTCGAACACTCGCGACTGGTGGTTACCGCGATACAGAATGGCGTAATCTTTGTAGTTGGTTTTATTGATAAAATGGTGAGCAATAAGCTCCCCGGTGACGCGTTCGGCCTCATGCTCTTCATGATTCGCCGTAACCACTTTTAATTCCGCACCGTGCTCCAGCTCGGAGAAAAGACGTTTCTCAAAAACGTGCGGGTTGTTGGCAATCAGAATGTTTGCCGCATTCAAAATACGACGGGATGAGCGGTAGTTCTGCTCGAGCTTAATCACCTGCAGCGCCGGAAAATCTTTGCTCAGCAGCACCAGATTCTGCGGATTCGCCCCACGCCACGAATAGATAGACTGGTCATCGTCGCCTACAACGGTAAAACGCGCCCGCGCACCAACAAGCAGTTTCACCAGTTCGTACTGGCTGGTGTTGGTATCCTGGTATTCATCCACCAGCAGATAGCGGATGCGGTTTTGCCAGCGTTCGCGAACCTCAGCATTGCGCTGCAGCAGGAGCGTTGGCAGCAAAATAAGATCGTCAAAGTCCAGTACATTACAGGACTTAAGGTGCGTATCGTAAAGGCCATAGCAATGAGCAAAAATACGATCCCGCTCGCCCTTCGCCTGCGCGGCGGCCTGAGCCGGAGACAGCAAACCGTTCTTCCAGTTAGAAATCGTCGAAATCAGCTGCTGGAGAAGCACTTTGTCGTTTTCCAGCAGCCCCTCGGTTAGCTCTTTTAACAACGCGGTCTGATCGGTATCGTCGAACAGCGAAAAATTAGATTTCATCCCTAGCGCCGCGTACTCGCGCTTGATGATTTCCAGCCCCAGCGTGTGGAATGTAGAAATCATCAGCCCACGCGCTTCTTTACGTCCCAGCGTTTGCGAGACGCGCTCTTTCATTTCGCGGGCGGCCTTATTGGTAAAAGTTACCGCCGCAATCTGGCGCGCCTGATAGCCACTTTCGCGGATCAGATGTGCAATTTTATTGGTGATTACGCGCGTTTTACCCGAACCAGCCCCGGCCAATACCAGGCAGGGTCCGGTGACAAATTCGACGGCTTGTTGTTGGCCAGGGTTTAAACGCATATGGTCACTCAATGAAAGTCAGGAGGGGACAAAAACAGCGTGGTAGTATAGCGAGCGTAATCAACATGACTCAAGGCACTATCATGGCAAAAACCGCAGCAGCACTGCATATCCTTGTAAAGGAAGAAAAACTGGCTCTGGACCTTCTGGAGCAGCTGAAAAACGGCGGCGACTTCGAGAAACTGGCGAAGAAGCACTCTACCTGCCCGTCCGGCAAAAAAGGCGGCCACTTAGGTGAATTCCGCCAGGGCCAGATGGTTCCTGCATTTGATAAAGTGGTGTTCTCCTGCCCGCTGCTGGAGCCTTACGGCCCGCTGCATACCCAGTTCGGCTACCACATCATCAAAGTGCTGTACCGCAACTGAGTTTAAGGCCGGGTTCCCGGCCTTTTCTTTACTTTTTATTTCGTCGACTGCAAAGTTTGCTGAGCTTCATGCTTCAGCAAATGCGTGCCGACCGCCATCTGGAACACTTTAAAAATAATGCCGTTCACGAAGGTGGTTAGCGTGAGGGTAATAAACGCCGTCATTATCCAGTCAATCACCGGCATCCCGCTGTGCAGCAAATACGGGCGGTAAATCAGCATACCGGCAAACACCACCCAATGGCTCAGGCAATAGAAACACTGGAAGAGATGGCCCAGCATCGCGTTCTTTTTCACCGTCCAGCGGCGTAAACCGGCAAACAGTTCCGTTTGCGTAATGGTCATCGAAATACTGGCTGCGGCCAGCGCGATCATCAGACAGACCGGCAGGTCGGTAGTTAAAGTAGAAATCATTCCTCGTGCCCCTTTTCGTTGAAATAGCTAATAAATTCGCTGCCTATATCCTGCAACGTCAGGCTCTTAAAGCGTGCCAGCACCAGCTCTTCGGCCGCAGCAAAGGTATCGGACATCACTCGGTTTACCCCCTGCTCCACCAGACACTGCGGGTTTTCATTGCGATTACCTAGCGCAAACAGGCCGGGTGAACCCAGCGCCAGATAGATATCCAGCAGCGTGACCTCGCTGGCAGGGCGGCAAAGCTTCCAGCCGCCGTGGTGGCCTTTAGTCGAGCAGACGATTTTGTTCTCGCGCAGGCCGGCAAGCACTTTACGAATAAACGCCGGATTGCCGTCAATAAAGGCGGCCATTTGTTCCGAGGTTAGCGGTTTGTCCATCTGCTCCAGGTGAAGCAGAATGTGCAGCGTAGCTGAGAAGGAGTTATTTGTTTTCATGTAACTTACGATATTACATAAAATGAGAGGCGGCAAGACGACGGGCACAAAAAAAGGCGCCTGAGCGCCTTTTTCGTATTACTAAATAATTAGCCAGCAACAGCAATGCGTTTCATATCAGTCATATAGCCACGCAGTTTCTTGCCCACTTTTTCAATTTCATGATGACGAATCGCTTCGTTAACGTCACGCAGCTGGGCGTTGTCTACCGCGGCTGCCGGGATCTCTTTACCCAGGTCGCCCGGTTGCAGAGTGGTCATGAACTCTTTCAGCAGCGGAACGGCGGCATACGAGAACAGGTAGTTACCGTATTCGGCGGTATCAGAGATAACCACGTTCATTTCGTACAGGCGCTTACGTGCAATGGTGTTAGCAATCAGCGGCAGCTCGTGCAGGGACTCGTAGTATGCAGACTCTTCGATGATGCCGGCATCAACCATGGTTTCGAAGGCCAGCTCAACGCCCGCTTTCACCATCGCAATCATTAACACGCCTTTATCGAAGTACTCCTGCTCGGAGATCTTGCCTTCAAACTGCGGTGCGGTTTCGAAAGCAGTCTGGCCGGTCTCTTCGCGCCAGGTATGCAGTTTCTTATCATCATTCGCCCAGTCAGCCATCATGCCGGAAGAGAATTCACCGGAGATGATGTCATCCATATGCTTCTGGAACAGTGGAGCCATGATGGTTTTCAGCTGCTCGGACAGCGTGTAAGCACGGATTTTTGCCGGGTTGGACAGGCGATCCATCATCAGCGTAATACCGCCCTGCTTCAGCGCTTCGGTGATAGTTTCCCAGCCGAACTGAATCAGTTTCTCAGCATATGCAGCATCGGTACCTTCCGCTACCAGCTTGTCGAAGCACAGCAGAGAACCCGCCTGCAGCATACCGCACAGGATAGTCTGCTCGCCCATCAGGTCAGATTTCACTTCAGCAACGAAGGAAGACTCCAGCACGCCCGCACGGTGGCCGCCGGTTGCCGCAGCCCAGGCTTTGGCGATTGCCATGCCTTCGCCTTTTGGATCGTTTTCAGGGTGAACGGCGATAAGGGTCGGCACGCCGAAACCACGCTTATATTCTTCACGCACTTCGGTGCCAGGACACTTCGGTGCAACCATCACAACGGTAATGTCTTTACGGATAGTTTCACCCACTTCTACCACGTTGAAGCCGTGGGAGTAGCCCAGCGCTGCGCCGTCTTTCATCATCGGCTGTACGGCCTGAACAACGGAGGAGTGCTGTTTGTCTGGCGTCAGGTTCACAACCAGGTCTGCCTGAGGGATCAGCTCTTCATAGGTGCCGACTTTGAAGCCGTTTTCGGTAGCTTTACGCCAGGAAGCACGCTTCTCAGCGATAGCTTCAGCACGCAGGGCGTAGGAAACATCCAGCCCGGAGTCACGCATGTTCAGGCCCTGGTTAAGGCCCTGAGCGCCGCAGCCGACGATGACGACTTTTTTACCTTTGAGGTAGCTTGCTTCATCGGCGAATTCTTCGCGCCCCATGAAGCGACATTTACCCAACTGCGCTAACTGCTGACGCAGGTTCAAAGTGTTGAAATAATTAGCCATCGTAGAACTCCGTATGTGTCGTGTTGTGCTTATTGTAAGGGCTCTGCAGCCGTGTCGTGCTGCGAAGAATGAACCCACTATATGACAGGAAATGCGTTGCTGAAATTGATATATTAACAACGTCGCGTTGCAATTATTGCAATGCAAAAACGAGGCCTGATGACCATGGATTTACGCGATCTGAAAACCTTTCTGCACCTGGCCGAAAGCCGCCATTTCGGGCGTAGCGCGCGAGCCATGCACGTCAGCCCTTCCACGCTTTCGCGCCAGATCCAGCGGCTTGAAGACGACCTTGGGCAGCCTCTTTTTTTACGTGATAACCGCACCGTAACGCTGACAGAAGCGGGCGATCAACTCCGCCAGTTTGCCCAGCACACGTTGCTGCAATATCAGCAGATGCGCCACACGCTCGGCCAGCAGGGCCCTTCCCTGAGCGGAGAGCTGCATCTTTTCTGCTCGGTGACCGCCGCCTACAGTCATCTGCCGCCCATTCTTGACCGCTTCCGGGCCGAACATCCCTCCGTTGAAATTAAGCTGACCACGGGTGACGCCGCGGATGCGGTAGAAAAGGTCGACTCCAACGAAGCCGATCTCGCGATTGCCGGAAAGCCTGAATCCCTGCCGCCTGGCGTCGCGTTCTCGATGCTGGAAAATTTATCCGTTGCTTTAATCGCCCCCGCGCTGCCTTGCCCGGTGCGGGCGCAGGTGAGCCAGCCAGAGCCAGACTGGGCTAAGATTCCGTTTATCATGCCCGAGCAGGGGCCCGTTCGCCGCCGTATCGAGCTGTGGTTCCGTCGCCAGAAAATCAGTAATCCTGTGATTTACGCCACCGTCGCCGGGCATGAAGCGATGGTGTCGATGGTGGCGCTGGGGTGCGGGGTTGCGCTAATCCCGGAAATCGTGCTGGAAAACAGCCCCGAGCCGGTACGTAATCGCGTCCTGATCCTCGAACGTAACGATGAGAAAGCCCCGTTTGAACTGGGCGTTTGCGTACAAAAAAAGCGGCTCAATGAGCCGCTTATCAGCGCGTTCTGGAAGCTACTGCCCGGCAGCCACTAGCCCGCCAGGAAGAAACGAAACGCCGGGTTTTGAGTTTCGTCGTGGCATTCGTAGCCCAGCTCATTGAGTCGGGTTTCGAAGTCCGGCTCATTTTCGCCAAGCTCAAACGCCGCCAGCACTCGCCCGTAGTCGGTGCCATGGCTGCGGTAATGGAACAGTGAAATGTTCCAGTGCGTCCCCAACGTGCTTAGGAACTTCAGCAGTGCGCCCGGTGATTCCGGGAATTCGAAGCTGTACAGCCTTTCACGCAGCGGCTTAGAAGGCCGCCCGCCGACCATGTAGCGAACGTGCAGTTTCGCCATCTCATCGTCGGAGAGATCTACCACGCCGTAGCCACCCTCGCTCAGCTGAGCAATGATCTCTTTACGTTCTTCCAGACCACGAGTCAGGCGCACGCCGACAAAAATGCAGGCATTGTCAGAGCTGGCGTAGCGGTAGTTGAACTCGGTAACCGAGCGCCCGCCCAACAGCTGGCAAAACTTCAGGAAACTGCCTTTTTGCTCGGGAATGGTAACCGCAAGCAGCGCTTCCCGCTGCTCGCCCAGCTCACAGCGCTCGGAGACATAGCGCAATCCATGGAAATTCACGTTTGCACCAGACAGCACGTGCGCCAGACGTTCGCCGCGAATGTTGTGCTGCTGCACGTATTTTTTCATTCCTGCCAACGCCAGCGCGCCGGATGGCTCCGCAACGGCGCGGACGTCTTCGAACAAATCCTTCATCGCCGCGCAGATAGCATCGCTGTCCACGGTGATGATGTCGTCCAGGTATTCCTGGCAAACGCGGAACGTCTCGTCACCGATACGCTTAACCGCAACGCCTTCGGCAAACAGCCCTACACGCGGCAGCTCAACCGGCTTCCCGGCTTGCAGCGCCGCCTTCAGGCAGGCTGAATCTTCCGCTTCGACCGCGATCACTTTGATCTGCGGCATCAGCTGTTTGATCAGAACCGCTACGCCTGCCGCCAGGCCACCGCCGCCCACCGGGACGAATACGCGATCGATATGCGCATCCTGCTGGAGCAGCTCCAGCGCCAGCGTGCCCTGTCCGGCGATAACCGCCGGGTGGTCAAACGGAGGTACGTAGGTGAAGCCTTGCAGCTGCGAAAGTTCGACGGCTTTGGCTTTTGCCTCATCGAAATTCGCGCCGTGCAGCAAGACTTCGCCGCCAAAGGCTCGCACAGCGTCAACTTTAATATCCGCGGTGGCCACCGGCATAACGATCAGCGATTTAATGCCAAGCCGGGTGGACGAGAGCGCAACGCCCTGAGCGTGATTTCCCGCAGAAGCGGTGATTACGCCGCTGGCTTTTTGCTCGCTGTTCAGGCCAGCAATCATCGCGTAAGCGCCACGCAGCTTGAAGCTGTGTACGGGCTGACGGTCTTCACGCTTAACCAGAATGACGTTATCAAGGCGCGAAGAAAGCTTCTCCATTTTCTGCAACGGCGTTACCTGCGCAACTTCGTAAACCGGAGCACGCAGTACCGCACGCAGATATTCAGCCCCGCAGGGGGCGTCGGGTAGCGGTTGTGACTCAGCCATGGTTAGCCTCCAAGCTTGCTTTTGTCGCGCACAGCGCCTTTATCCGCACTGGTGGCAAGGCTCGCATAAGCACGCAGAGCGAAAGAAACCTGGCGTTCACGATTGCGAGGAGTCCATGCCGCTTCACCGCGAGCTTCCTGCGCTTCACGACGCGCCGCCATCTCCTGGTCGGTCAGCTGCAGCTGAATACCACGGTTAGGAATATCGATGGCAATCATGTCGCCATCTTCAATCAGGGCAATGTTGCCGCCGCTGGCTGCTTCCGGAGAAACGTGACCGATGGACAGGCCAGAAGTCCCGCCGGAGAAACGACCGTCGGTGACCAGCGCGCAGGCTTTACCCAGCCCCATCGATTTCAGGAAGGTTGTTGGGTAGAGCATTTCCTGCATGCCAGGCCCGCCTTTCGGCCCTTCGTAGCGGATAACAACCACATCACCCGCAACGACTTTACCGCCGAGGATGGCTTCTACCGCATCGTCCTGGCTTTCATAAACTTTGGCTGGACCGCGGAATACCAGGCTGCCTTCGTCTACGCCAGCCGTTTTAACAATGCAGCCATTTTCCGCAAAGTTGCCGTACAGAACGGCCAGACCACCGTCTTTGCTGTAAGCATTTTCCAGTGAGCGAATACAACCTTCAGCGCGATCGTCATCCAGCGTGTCCCAACGACAGTTCTGCGAGAAGGCCTGGGTAGTACGAATCCCAGCCGGGCCCGCACGGAACATCGTTTTCACCGCTTCGTCTTTGGTCAGCATCACATCGTATTGCTCAAGGGTCTGTGGCAGCGAAAGGCCAAGGACATTTTTTACCTCACGGTTCAGCAGCCCGGCGCGATCCAGCTCGCCGAGGATCCCCAGAACGCCGCCGGCACGGTGGACGTCTTCCATATGATATTTCTGGGTGCTTGGTGCGACTTTACACAGCTGAGGAACCTTGCGGGACAGCTGGTCAATATCGGTCATGGTGAAGTCGATTTCAGCTTCTTGCGCAGCAGCCAGCAGGTGCAGAACGGTGTTAGTGGAGCCGCCCATGGCGATATCCAGCGTCATGGCATTTTCGAACGCCGCTTTGCTGGCGATGTTGCGTGGCAGCGCGCTGGCATCGTCCTGTTCGTAATAACGTTTGGTCAGTTCGACAATGCGCTTACCGGCGTTCAGGAACAGCTCTTTACGATCGGCGTGGGTTGCCAGCAGCGAACCGTTGCCCGGCTGGGACAGGCCCAGCGCTTCGGTCAGGCAGTTCATGGAGTTGGCGGTAAACATCCCCGAACAGGAGCCGCAGGTCGGGCACGCAGAGCGTTCAACCTGCTCGCTTTGCTCGTCAGAAACTTTCGGGTCCGCGCCCTGAATCATCGCATCCACCAGATCGAGCTTGATGATCTGGTCAGAAAGTTTTGTTTTGCCGGCTTCCATCGGGCCACCGGAAACGAAGATCACCGGAATGTTCAGGCGTAGCGAGGCCATCAACATCCCTGGGGTGATTTTGTCGCAGTTAGAGATACAAACCATGGCATCGGCGCAGTGAGCGTTGACCATGTACTCAACCGAGTCGGCGATCAGCTCGCGGGACGGCAGTGAATAGAGCATGCCGCCGTGCCCCATGGCGATACCGTCATCCACCGCAATGGTATTGAACTCTTTCGCTACGCCGCCGGAGGCTTCGATTTGCTCGGCAACAAGTTTACCCAGATCGCGCAGGTGAACGTGACCCGGTACGAATTGGGTAAAGGAGTTTACGACCGCAATAATCGGTTTGCCGAAATCGGCGTCGGTCATCCCCGTTGCGCGCCACAGAGCGCGGGCACCCGCCATATTACGGCCGTGGGTTGTGGTGGCGGAACGATACTTAGGCATGCTTTATTTACTCCAGTCTGTCGGGTAGCAGGCGGTCAGTTGCCGCCCGCCTGATTATATTTTTTGTTTAAGACTTATGGATTTACCTGATCTAACCAGCCCCATTTGTCTTCGGTTTCGCCGGTGAACAGGCCAAAGAATGCCTGTTGAATACGTTTGGTGACCGGGCCACAGCGGCCTTCGCCCACCTGGATGCGGTCTACGCTGCGTACCGGGGTGATTTCCGCGGCGGTACCGGACATGAAGACTTCGTCGGCCAGATACAGAGATTCACGTGAGAGCACCTGTTCGCGCACTTCGATACCCAGGTCTTTTGCCAGTTTGATAATCGCGTCTCGGGTAATGCCCGGCAGCGCTGAAGAGGTGAATGGAGGGGTGTAAATTACGCCGTCTTTCACTTCAAACAGGTTTTCGCCCGCGCCTTCTGACAGGAAGCCGTTCACATCCAGCGCGATACCTTCCTGATAACCGTGGCGACGCGCTTCGCTACCGACAAGCAGGGAAGAAAGGTAGTTACCACCCGCTTTTGCTGCGGTTGGAATGGTGTTTGGTGCCGCACGGTTCCAGGAAGAGACCATTGCATCAATCCCCTGATCCAGCGCTTCAGCGCCCAGATAAGCGCCCCACGGGAAGGCCGCAATGATCACGTCAGTGGTGTATCCGTCCGGCGGGTTAACGCCCATGCCTACGTCGCCAACAAAGACCAGAGGGCGAATGTATGCGCTGGTGAGGTTATTTTTACGGATAACCGCACGGCAGGCTTCCATCAGTTCATCCACGCTTTGCGATACCGGGAAGCGATAGATTTTTGCTGAGTCACGCAAACGCTGCATGTGTTCGCGATGGCGGAACACCACTGGCCCTTTGTGCGAGTCGTAGCAACGGATACCTTCGAAGACCGAAGTACCGTAGTGCAGCGCGTGAGACATTACGTGTACTTTCGCTTCTCCCCACGGGGTCATCTCGCCATTGAACCAGATGTAATCAGCTTTCTTGGTCGTCATTGTTCTCTTCCTTTTGCGCTCAGGCGCGGATTTGTTGTGATGTTGGTTGCTGGATTTCAACGCAGGCGACGTCAACCAGCTTACTTAATTGGGTAAACAGTAATTCGACAGGGCGCAGACTCGCAACGGTCAATTCAATATTAATATTGTCGGTATTTCCCGCCGCGGCCATATTCATAGCGCAGATCTGAAAGCCACGATGGCGTACCACGCGTAAAACACGCTCTAACGTTTCCGGGCGAAAGCGAGCCTGCACTGCCAGCTGGTGCTGCATCATGATAATTTCTCCAACATTTGCGAGTTACTGGCACCTGGAGGTACCAACGGCCAGACGTTTTCGTACTCATCAATCGAGACGTGAAGCATGTACGGGCCGTCGCTGTTCAACAGGGCGTCTAACGCGGCTTCTACCTGGTCTTTGCGGGTGATGTGCTGACCAGGAATGCCGAAGGCACTGGCCAGCGTGAGGAAATCAGGGTTATCGGTCAGGGTGGTTTCGCTGTAGCGTTCTTCAAAAAACAGCTGCTGCCACTGCCTCACCATCCCCAGGCGTTGGTTATCCAGCAGCAGGATTTTGACCGGTAACTGCTTGCGCTTAATGGTGCCCAGTTCCTGAACATTCATCATGAAAGAGCCATCGCCAGACACGCAGATAACCGTATCTTCGCGTCTGGCAACCTGCGCCCCAACGGCGGCCGGTAAACCAAAGCCCATCGTGCCCAGGCCACTGGAAGTGATGAAGTTTTCCGGGCGAGTGAAGGTCATGTGCTGTGCGGTCCACATCTGATGCTGGCCTACGTCGGTGGTCACAACGGCTTCTGCTGATTTGCGCTCAGAGAGCTGCTTCAACAACAGCGGGGCATAGATAGCCTGGCCCGGATGGTCGTAGCGCCACTGGTGTTCTTCGTTCAGGGCCGCGATATGCTGCTGCCATGAAGCAATGTGCAACGGCTGTTGCAAGGCAGGTAAAAGCTGGTTCAGCGGCCCCTGCAACCCAACATGCGCCTGGCGCAGCTTACTCAGCTCCGCAGGATCGATATCCATGTGGATAACTTTGGCATGAGGCGCAAAGGTATTCAGCTTGCCGGTAACGCGATCGTCAAAGCGGGCGCCAACGGCCAACAGCAGATCGCATTCCTGAACGGCGAGGTTTGCCGCTTTGGTGCCGTGCATTCCCAGCATACCGGTATAAAACGGATGGTTAGCAGGCACAGCACCCAAGCCTTTCAGAGTGACCGTCGAAGGCATACCTGTCACGGAGATAAACTCACGGAGCGCCGGAACAGCCTGAGCTATGCCAACGCCACCGCCCACGTAAAGCATTGGCTTTTTGGCATGAGCGAGCATTTCGCGGGCTTGCTGCAGCCCGGCAAATGGCAGATCGGTCTCATCTTCAACGGCTGAAAGCCAGGCTTCAGGCTCACCAATTGCCAGCTGGATATCTTTTGGAATATCGACCAATACCGGGCCAGGGCGGCCTGAATGGGCAATCTCAAATGCCTCGGCAAGCACACGTGGCAATTCATCAAGGGATTCAACGAGGAAGCTGTGTTTAGTGCAGGCGAGTGACAGGCCCAGGACGTCAACTTCCTGGAAAGCATCGGTGCCTATCAGAGGAGCGGCCACCTGGCCGGTGATAGCCACAACGGGGACAGAATCTAACAGCGCATCAGCAAGACCGGTTAACAGATTGGTCGCGCCAGGACCGGAAGTCGCGATACAAACGCCGGTTTTGCCCGTAGAGCGAGCATAACCGATAGCCGCCATTGCCGCGCCTTGCTCATGGCGACACAGTAGATGTTCCACACCACCGTCGTACAAAGCATCGTACACCGGCATAATCGCGCCGCCAGGATAACCGAAAACTGTTTCAACACCCTGCGCTCGCAACGCATGTACTACCCACTGTGCACCATTCATAGTTAGTTCCCCGTCTCATTACCGGAGAAACAGCATTTTATTCTGCAACACATACTCTGCTCCTCGCTTTACATTCTTCAGTCAACAAAAAACCCCCGGACCTTTCGGTGCGGGGGTTCTTTTCGATTCAGGCTTGATTTTTAAGCCTTTCTCTCTCCAAGTGCAGCCCCGCACGGTGGGATAATAATCACCACCACGCTAATCACGACCAGGCTAATCACTCGTAGAAGGGCTGTCATTTTCTGTATGTTCTAACGTCTAGTTCGAAGTAATGCCTACAGAGTTATCACAGAGTTTACGTAAAGCACAATATTTTTTTATGACGAAAAGATCGCTGCAGAAATTAATTAGCATAAAAACTATTTAATTTCAGTGGATAACGAGAACGTGAAAATAATTCACAAAACTGGTCTGCTGAGACAATTTTCTACGTAATACCAGTAAAAAGTTATTGTTCTGCGATCGCCCTTGCAGGAACAGCTGTAAAAAAGAAAGTGTTCGAAAAAGTCAGGGAGATACTTCCCAGAGCATTAAAAGAACAATGTTTAATCATCCAGGAGGCCGGCAGAATAAAATTTTCACGGAGGAAAAATGTCACTGTCGGTTGTCTATACCAGAGCAGCGCTAGGCATTCATGCCCCGCAGGTTACGGTTGAAGTGCATATCAGCGCAGGCTTACCCGGCCTTACCCTGGTGGGCCTGCCAGAAACAACCGTTAGAGAAGCTCGCGACCGGGTCAGAAGCGCGCTGATCAACAGCGGCTACACTTTTCCGGCACGCAAAATCACCATAAACCTTGCGCCGGCCGATCTTCCCAAAGAAGGTGGGCGATACGATTTACCTATTGCCCTGGCGCTACTCGCAGCCTCTGAGCAGCTAAGCACATCAAGGCTGACACAGATAGAATTTATCGGTGAGCTCGCGTTAACAGGCGAATTACGTGGTGTTTCAGGCGCAATATCCTCAGCCATGGAGGCATTAAACAGAGGCCGGAAAGTCGTTGTTCCCGCAGAAAACGAGGATGAGGTAGGCCTGATAGCTAAACCGGGCTGTTTCGTCGCCACACACCTGACGGAAGTCTGTGCATGGCTGGAAGGGAAAAGCCAACTGCGTGCGCCTGTCAGTCCTGCATTATGGCAAGCCCATTACGCTGAAGACATGAACGAAATTATCGGGCAAAGCCAGGGAAAACGAGCACTAGAAATTGCTGCAGCCGGCGGGCATAACCTTTTGCTGATAGGCCCTCCGGGAACGGGGAAAACCATGCTGGCGAGCCGACTTAATACGCTTCTTCCTCCCTTGAACGATGCTGAAGCGCTACAGAGCGCAGCTATCCTGAGCCTGGTGCAATTATCTCACCTTCATCGCCACTGGCGTCAGCGGCCATTCAGAGCGCCTCACCATAGCGCCTCCTTAACCTCTGTCGTAGGGGGTGGGTCGATCCCACAGCCCGGGGAAATTTCATTAGCACACAATGGCGTATTATTTCTGGATGAGCTTCCGGAATTTGAGCGCCGGGTACTGGACTCGCTCAGGGAGCCAATTGAGTCCGGAGAAATTCATATCTCCCGTACTCGAGCCAAAATTACCTATCCAGCAGATTTTCAACTTATCGCAGCCATGAATCCCAGCCCGACCGGGCACTATGAAGGCAATCACAATCGCTCCACGCCACAGCAGACTCTTCGCTATATGAATCGCCTCTCAGGGCCTTTCCTCGATCGTTTTGACCTCTCAGTGGATATTCCGCTTCTCCCGGCAGGGATGCTCAGTAAGACAAGTAATAACGAAGAGAAGAGCGAGGTGATAAGAGCAAGGGTTAATGAAACACGTAACAGGCAGTTCTTAAGGCAGGATAAGCTTAATGCCCGGCTCAGCAACCATGAGATCCGCGAACACTGTGCGCTTGTTCAGGATGATGCGATTTGGCTGGAGGAAACGCTGTTGAAGCTGGGATTATCTGTCAGGGCATGGCAGCGTCTTTTGAAAGTCGCGCGTACCATCGCGGACTTACAGCATTGCGAGCAGATAACACGCACGCATCTCCAGGAGGCGCTCAGCTACCGTACCATCGATCGCCTGTTGCTGCATCTGCACAGGTTAACGGAATAAAAAATGGGGCTTTCGCCCCATTTTTTAATCATCGCTGTCGGTGTAGTCTTCAACGGTGTCCATCTGCGGTTTACCGCCGGACAGGGTATGAAAACGTTTTGGTCGTTTGATACGTGCCATGTACTTGCTCCAGACACGTTCCGCCTCCGTAGCAGGCTCACGTACACCGCGGCACACAGCAACAAACTGCACTTCTTCTTCAGTACCGGGTTCGCGCTTGCCGAGATCCAGCTCATTGAACGCAAAACCATGGCGTTCTAACAGCTGCGCCTCTTTGATGGTGAAATCACCATGGCGAGCAAACCCGCGCGGATAATGTTTATTGTCGAAAAACCGATTAGTCGTCGTAAAGCTTTCCGCCATCCTACACGCTCCTGATTTTCTTGGCCGAGCTATTTATGGCGCGGAGTATTAGTTACGCTTGACAGAGTGTAAAACAAAACATTTAAATCATAACGACAAATTATTTTTTGGAGTAAGGCGTGGACACCGAATTACTAAAAACCTTCCTGGAAGTTAGCAGAACACGGCATTTTGGTCGTGCTGCAGAAGCACTTTATTTGACGCAGTCTGCGGTAAGCTTCCGCATTCGGCAGCTCGAAAATCAGCTGGGCGTAAACCTTTTTACCCGCCACCGCAATAACATACGGCTGACAACTGCCGGGGAGCGCCTTCTGCCCTACGCGGAAAATCTGATGAATACATGGTTAGCGGCGAAAAAGGAGGTATCGCACACTTCTCAGCACAATCAGCTAACGCTTGGTGCCAGCGCATCGCTTTGGGAGAGCATGCTTTCTGAATGGTTAATTGCGCTTTATCAACAGCATAATGGCCTACAGTTCGAAGCACGAATTGCACAGCGCCAGTCACTGGTCAAACAGCTCCATGAACGCCAGCTGGATCTGTTGCTCACAACAGAAGCGCCCAAAATGGATGAGTTTTCCAGCCAGCTGCTGGGGTATTTCAGCATGGGGCTTTACGCTCCCTCGCAGGAAAGCCGTAAAGATTCACTCAACTATTTACGCATTGAATGGGGTGCGGATTTTCATCAGCACGAAGCCGGTCTCATCGGTAACGATGACATTCCCGTGTTAACCACCAGTTCGGCAAAAATAGCCTGCAAGCTGCTCTCTGAACTTAATGGTTGTACCTTCCTCCCGGTTGAATGGGCAAAGGAACAGTCCGGGATCTGGCCAGTAGCTGAGAGTGCTACGCTTTCCAGACCATTGTATGCCGTCTGGCTGCAAAACACTGATAAGCAAAATATTATTAAAGAGTTATTAAAGACACCATTAATGGCGCAGTAATGCGCTTTTAATAGCAAAGAACGTAAAGGAGAGGGGTATTTTGGACAAAAAAAATCCTTTGCATAAGCAAAGGATTATATATGGCAGGGGCGGAGAGACTCGAACTCGCGACACCCGGTTTTGGAGACCGGTGCTCTACCAACTGAGCTACGCCCCTAAATTTTTCTACTATTAAGCCTGCTTAATTAGCAGGCTTAATTTTAATAAGTGGCGGAACGGACGGGACTCGAACCCGCGACCCCCTGCGTGACAGGCAGGTATTCTAACCGACTGAACTACCGCTCCACCGAATTTTTCTACAACCACCGGTTTGTTGCCCCGGTTTACTGCTAATTTGATGCCTGGCAGTTCCCTACTCTCGCATGGGGAGACCCCACACTACCATCGGCGCTACGGCGTTTCACTTCTGAGTTCGGCATGGGGTCAGGTGGGACCACCGCGCTACGGCCGCCAGGCAAATTCTGTTATTGACCGTCATGCATCCGCATAACCATCAATCTAATCCTGAACTAAGCTGAAAATTTACTCTTCTCTCTAAATTCTCTCAA
>NZ_JACARU010000042.1:0-37669 GCF_013386425.1 Cedecea sp. P7760
TTTTAATATTAGCCAGCAAAGCATAAAAATAAGACGAAACTCTCATTTGGAAATTTAAATTCATATTAAATGACCAGTGATGTGGCAGCGATTCAAATACGCCATACACTTATTAATACGCCGTCCGGCGTGCTAATAGTGGAGTATTGCTATGCGCTCAAATAACATTGGCCGCCTCAGCGCAATTGCGATGGCGGTACTTCTCGCATTCTCCCTGTCCGCCTGTAGCGGCGGCGGCGGCAGTTCGCACAATACGGCGAAAACGGCCGGGTCTGCCGGTACCACTGGCACCGACACTGCAAACAACGGCGGTGGCGGTTCTGGTTCTGGCGGTAACGGTGGCGGTTCAGGCTCCGGTGGAGGAACCGGAACTGGCGGTGGGGGCTCTGGCGGCGGTACTGGCGGTGGCGGTACCGGCGGCGGAGGAACTGGCGGCGGCACAACCGTTTCTAACAGCGCCGGGAATAACGTCGTCAAAGACGTGGGCGGTGCAGTAGGCGGCGTAGGCAGCACGGTCAGCGGCGTAGCGTCTCAGCTACCGGTTAATAATCCAGTAACCTCAACGGTTGCCGTGGCCGTCGGCGGCACGGGAACCGCAATTTCAACCGTCGGTAATGGCGTAGCCAACGGACTTGGCAATGCGAACAACCCTAACGGACTGGGCACTACGCTGACGGGTTCTACCACCGCCGTGTCAGGCCTTGGTACCACGGTTTCCGCAATAGGATCAAACCTGGCAAGCTCAACCGCCAATACGCCAGCGGGTGGATTGACCGGCGCGGCAGGCGGGCTGGTTAATACCACAGGACAGGTTGTCACCGGCGCGGGCAACGCCCTTACCCAAACGGTGCAGAGTCCAGGTGTTTCTAATTTGACAACCGGCGCGACGGGTCTGGTTAACACCACGCTCGCCGACACCCAGAAAGCGACTCAGGCCGTTGGCGGCGCAACCGGTTTAGGCACGCCGGTGAGCAACCTGCTGACTTCCGCTGGCGGTACAGTGAGCGGACTGGGGAGTAACATCAGCGGCAGTAACCCTTCTCTCGGCGGCCTGGGTCAGGTGGTGCAAAACACCGGACAGGCAGTCACGGATAGCGGCGCATTGGTGAAACCGGTGCAAACCGGCGGCAGCGGTAGCTCAGGCTCCGTTTCGGCGGGCGCATCCGGTTCGCTCGGGATCGGCGGTAATGGTCTGGTGACTAACCTCGGCACCACCGTTAACGGCCTGACCTCTTCGTTAACCACCAACGTTAGCGCCAGCGCGACAGGGAGCAACACAAGTTCAGGCCAGCAGGCCGGGATTACCGGCGCGGTCGGCGGCCTTCTGAAAACTAAATAGTGCTTTCCAGGGCACACGTGCTCCCGCGTTAACGGCGGGAGCACTTTTTTCACAGCAATTTCTTCGCTGCGCAGTTAAGGGAGCTCACTATGGACAATCGTCTGGGTATACTGCTGCTGTACGGAGCAACTCTGAGTATCAGCTACGCTGATATGTCCCCCACGCTAATCGACCCTAATAACCCTGCTAAAGCCGCTCGCTCGCTTGCCGTCCCGGTTGCTCAACAAAAGCAGCCCGAGGTGAAAACCGCCCTGCCGGTGCCACAGCTCACTCCACAGACGCCAATTACGGTGAAACATCTGCAATTTATTGGCGGTACTCGCTACAAGCTTGACTCGCTGGTTCAGCCGTTTATGCCGCTGGTAGGTAAAACAGTGCCGCTGTCGCAGCTGGTGGCATTAACCAACGGCATTACCCAACGCTATCAGCAGGACGGCCTGCCGCTTTCCTACGCTTACCTGCCGAGCGATAACTTCCACGATGGCACGGTGCGTATTGTGCTGGTTGAGGGATACATCGCGCACAGCAATATCAACAGCGACAACGCCAGTACCAGCGAGCGCTTAAGCCGCCTGTCGGCTTTAATGATGAACGAAAAGCCGCTCAGCCAGGCGACGTTCGATCGCTACAGCCTGCTAATGCAGCGCACGCCGGCCACCAAAGTCGAGGCTAACGTCGCGTTGCCAGATAACATTTATGGCGCGGCCGATATGAAAGTTGACGCCACGCAGCCTCATATCTGGGATATCTCCTCCACGATAGATACCCGTAAAGGTTCAAATCTGGCGCTGATTAACGGCACGCTCAGCAACCTCACCAGCCACGGCGATCAGTTGGGGCTTGCCACGCTTGTTCCGTTGGATAGCGGCACCAAAAAAACCTACTTTGGCGCCAACTATCAGCAATATCTCACCGATAACGGGTTACTCATGCAGCTAAAAGGCAGCTTCTATCGCGAAGATCCACGCGATTACACCCCGCTGCTTTATCTGCCGCAGAACATTTCTATCGATGCAAAGGAAAAAACCACCCAGTACACCGGGGGGATAGCCTTCAGCTACCCGCTGCTGCTTGAGCGCAAGAAGCAATTTTCGGTCAGCGGCGGGCTGGATTATGTCGATAAGCGCGACGATTATGCGCTGCGCGCCAGCGGCTTCGGCAACACAATTGATTTGCCTACCGTCACCCAGCGTGCACGCTACCCGGCAGCAGAGTTTTCGGCCTGGGGCTACCGCGAATACGAGAAAGCTAACTGGAGCGCGCGTCTGACCCTGCGCAAAGGTATTGACTCCCTGGGGGCAAGCGTGACCCAGGGTTCTAATACCAATCTTAACTTCACCCGCTGGAAGGCGAATACCGATGCGGCATGGATGGTGGCCGAACGCTGGAAATTAAGCACCTCGCTTGAGGGGGACTGGTCTAATAATAATTTGCCCGAAGCCGAGCGGGTTAGCTTTGGCGCCCAGCGTTATGGCCGGGGCTACCCTGACGGTGAGGCAAGCGGGGATTATGGCTACGGCGGGCAGATTGAAATGCGCTATCTCCACAACCTCGATAAGGGCGTCTGGATTAACACGGTGCAGCCTTATGTCGTCGCCGACACCGCCCAGACCTGGTTCAATCAGCGAGGTTTCCGCCACCAGCGTCTGGCTTCTATCGCCACCGGGGTAATGGTGGGCGACAGCCGCCACTACTCCGTGTCCGTTGAGGCGGCCAGGCCGCTGGCGGATTTACCCAGCGACAGCAGCCGCCGGGACGTTCGCTTTAGCCTGACCTTTACCTACAACTTTAATAATCTGCGTTAAAGATAAAACCCTCACCTCTACGGTGAGGGTTATTTTCAGGCAAGGTTAAGCGTCGCGCGCTTTTTCGCGGACTCCATGCCCAGTTCAATTAGCTCCATGACCTGAATCGCCTGGGCCGCCGGGACAGGGTTTTCCCCTTTGCCGGTGAGCGCATCGCGGATGCCCGCGTAGTAAGCCGGATAGTTGCCGGGAACCGTCAGCAGCGTTTGCTCGTCCATAAGTTCGCCCTGCGCCAGCGTCAGCACGCCGTCGCGCATGTCGTAGCCCCAGTCCTCCTGTGGCAGACGCTCTCCGGCCTTCAGGCGATCCTCCTGCGGATCGAGGCCGTACTTAATGTAGCTGCCGCGAGTGCCGTGCACGATATAGCGTGCGGTTTCCGCCGCCGCCAGCAACGTGCCGTGCAACACCACACGACGCTGCGGATAAGCCAGCACGGCATGGAAGTAGTCGGTCGCCTGCGCGCCGGCTCGAAGCTGAGCGAGGTCAACGGTCAGGCTGACGGGAAGCCCAAACAGGTTGATGGCTTGGTCCAGCAGGTGCGGCCCTAGATCGTACCAGATGCCGCTGCCGACGCCCGCCTGCTCGCGCCAGCGGTTACGGACCTGCGGGCGGTAGCGGTCAAAGTGGGATTCAAAATAAGCCACTTCGCCAAGCGTTCCTTCGGTCAGCAGATTTTTCACCGTCAGGAAATCGCTATCCCAGCGGCGATTGTGGAACACGGAGAGCAGCAGGCCTGTTTTTTTGGCCAGCGCGTCCAGCTCCCTTGCCTGCGAAAGCGTCACGGTAAACGGCTTGTCGACAACCACATGCTTCCCGGCTTCAAGCGCCGCTTTGGCTAGCGGAAAGTGGGTATCATTCGGGGTAGGAATGACAATGAGATCGATAGAGGGGTCCTTAAACAGGTGCTGAGGATCGGAAACGACCGTCATACCCGGCCAGTCAGCGTGCACCTTTTCGGCATCGCTGCTGGATACTGCTGCGAGGATCATTCCTGGCGTACCGGAAATCAGCGGCGCATGAAAAGTCTTACTGGCATAACCGTAACCGATAAGCCCGACGCGGATGGTATCACTCATTTGTCTTCCTCTCTGTAATGAACTCCGGCATTTCACCTTATCCCCCGCCCGGCGACAACCGCAAGTTTCTGGATTGCGTATTTGCCAGGCAAAAGACCGCCATTATTGCTAATTAGCCTGATATTTATTGTGGCTTTAAATAAAGCATTTATTTAAACTAGTAAATTAAAAGCAAGGAGGATTTATGTGTTCCCTGCCGTGATATTCCTGGCAAATGCAAAGAAAACTCCTAATTATTCCGTCGGTTAATAATAGCGCTAAGCCGCTGCCTCATTTGCGCTTATCATCGCTTCTCCCTTACCCGAACATTATTTATTATTTATACACTCTATGGAAAATGTATCCCCGCTCAGTGCCCTGGATTACCTGATGAAATTCCGCAAAATCAGCTCTCAGGAAAATCTGGAAAAGCTGTTTGACCACCTGAATTACACCCTCACGGACAGCCATGAGATCATGAATATGTACCGGGCGGCGGATCACCGCAGGGCTGAACTGGCCTCCGGCGGAAGACTTTTCGACCTGGGATGCGTGCCTAAAACGGTCTGGCGTTACGTTCAATAGCCGCTGCGAGTAGCATTAGCGGCAAAATCCCTTATAATCCCCCCGCTTTATTCACCATATTCTTAAATCGGGAGGAAACATGACGACGACCCAACCCCCGCGTATTGCTGGCTGGCTGCTTGCCCCGCTGGCCTGGCTGCTGATGTCGTTGCTCAGCAGCTCCGTGGCGCTGCTAAGTTTCCTGATGATGATTCTTTCCCCGGAAGCCCGTCAGGCTCTGGGCAGCGCGGACGCCAAAACAACGCTGTTGTTCAGCCTGTCCGTTGGCTGCGCGATGGCGATGTGGGCCTACACGCTCTGGCTGACCATCGCCTTCTTTAAACGCCGCAAAAACGTAGTGCGCCATTATATTCTCTGGCTGCTGCTTACCGTCCTGCTGGCGATTAAATCTTTTGCGTTTTCACCGGTCAGTGACAAGGTTGCCGTACAGCTGCTGCTGCCTTCCCTGCTCGCCGCCGCATTACTGGTGCCTTATTTGAAGCGTTCTAAGCGAGTGAAGCAGACCTTCATTAACCCGTAATAACCCTATAGATAGCCCGTTGTCGCCGCCCGCCGATTAGTCGATAATAGGCGGCTTTTTTTGTTTCAGGTCGAATCATGTCAGATTACTTGCTGCTCTTCGTTGGTACCGTCCTCGTCAATAACTTCGTGTTAGTGAAGTTCCTTGGCCTGTGTCCGTTTATGGGGGTTTCCAAAAAGCTGGAAAGTGCCATCGGGATGGGGCTTGCCACGACCTTCGTGATGACGCTCGCCTCTATTTTTGCCTGGATCATTGACGAACTTATCCTCGTGCCGCTGGACTTGATTTATCTGCGCACGCTGGCCTTTATTCTGGTTATCGCGGTCGTCGTTCAGTTCACCGAGATGGTGGTGCGCAAGACCAGCCCGGCGCTTTATCGCCTGCTGGGTATCTTCCTGCCGCTGATTACCACCAACTGCGCCGTGCTCGGCGTGGCGCTGCTGAATATTAACCTCGGCCATAACTTCCTGCAGTCTGCGGTGTACGGCTTTTCCGCCGCGCTGGGCTTCTCGCTGGTGATGGTGCTGTTTGCCGCTATTCGCGAGCGTATGGTCGTGGCCGATATTCCGGCGCCGTTTCGCGGTAACGCTATCGCGCTGGTCACCGCAGGCCTGATGGCCCTCGCCTTTATGGGCTTTAGCGGGCTGGTGAAGTTCTGATGACAACGTTGTGGATGGCTATTATCTCGGTCACGCTGATGGGGCTGCTGTTCGGCCTGATCCTTGGCTATGCCTCTCGCCGCTTCGAAGTGGAAGAAGACCCCATTGTCGACCGCATTGACGAACTGCTGCCGCAAAGCCAGTGCGGCCAGTGTGGCTATCCCGGCTGCCGCCCTTATGCGGAAGCCGTAGGTAATCAGGGAGCGAAAATCAATTTATGCGCGCCCGGCGGCGAAGCCGTGATGCTGAAAATTGCTACCGCCCTGAACGTAGAACCTCAGCCAATTGACGGCGACGCCACCGCCGCAGAGCCGGTGCGAATGCTGGCCGTGATTGACGAAGCGAACTGCATCGGCTGCACAAAATGCATTCAGGCCTGCCCCGTTGACGCCATCGTCGGCGCGACCCGCGCCATGCACACCGTGATTAGCGACCAGTGCACGGGCTGTAACCTCTGTGTCGATCCTTGCCCTACCCGCTGCATCGAACTGATTCCCGTCAGCCCCACGACCGAAAGCTGGAAATGGGATTTGCAGACCATCCCGGTGCGTATGATCCCGGCGGACAATCATGCTTAATATCTTCAATCGTTTTAAAAAAGACAGGATTTGGGACTTTGACGGCGGCATTCATCCGCCAGAGATGAAGACCCAGTCTAACGGCACGCCTTTGCGCCAGGTACCGCTGCCGTCCCAGCTCGTGATCCCGCTGAAGCAGCATATCGGTGCGGAAGGCGAACTGTGCGTGAAGCCCGGTGATTATGTGCTGCGCGGCCAGCCGCTGACTCGCGGTCGCGGGCGTATGCTGCCGGTGCATGCCCCAACCTCCGGCACCGTTAAAGATATTGCGCCGCATTCCACCGCGCACCCTTCTGCCCTTGCAGAACTTAGCGTTATTCTCGATGCAGACGGCGAGGACCGCTGGATAGAGCGAGATGGCTGGAGCGATTACCGCTGCCAGACGCGTGAAGCGCTTATCGAACGTATTCACCAGTTCGGCGTAGCCGGGCTCGGCGGCGCAGGCTTCCCTACCGGCAGTAAACTGCAGGGCGGCGGCGACAAAATAAATACTCTCATTATTAACGCCGCAGAGTGCGAGCCTTACATCACCGCCGACGATCGCCTGATGCAGGATTGTGCCGCTCAAATCGTCGAAGGCGTTCGCATCCTGGCCCATATTCTTAAGCCGCAGCGCATTCTTATCGGCATCGAGGACAACAAGCCTCAGGCCATCTCGATGATGCGTGCGGTGCTGGCAGACAGCCACGATATGCAACTGCGGGTGATCCCGACGAAATATCCGTCCGGTGGCGCCAAGCAGCTCACGCAAATTCTGACCGGCAAGCAGGTTCCTCACGGCGGCCGTTCGTCCGACATCGGTATTCTGATGCAAAACGTCGGCACCGCATATGCTATCAAGCGCGCGGTGATAGACGGTGAACCTCTGACCGAGCGCGTTGTGACCTTAACCGGTGAATCTATTACCCAACCGGGTAACGTCTGGGCGCGTCTGGGTACGCCGGTAAGCCACCTGCTGACTTTTGCAGGCTTCCGCCCGAGCCAGGATCAGAAGGTCATTATGGGCGGCCCGCTGATGGGCTTCACCCTGCCGTGGCTGGACGTGCCGGTGGTAAAAATCACCAACTGCCTGCTGGCGCCTTCTCCGAGTGAGATGGGCGAGCAGGAAGAAGAACAAGGCTGTATTCGCTGCAGCGCCTGCGCGGACTCCTGCCCGGCGGACCTGCTGCCGCAGCAGCTTTACTGGTATAGCAAAGGCCAACAGCACGACAAAGCTACCGCGCATAACCTGGCGGACTGCATCGAATGCGGCGCCTGCGCTTACGTTTGCCCGAGTAATATCCCGCTGGTGCAGTATTTCCGTCAGGAAAAAGCCGAGATCCGTGAGATAGAACTGGAAGCAAAACGCACTCTTGAAGCCAAAGCTCGTTTTGAAGCTCGTCAAGAAAGGCTGGAGCGCGAGAAAGCCGCCCGCCTTGAACGCCACAAAAATGCGGCAGTTCAGCCGACGGCGAAGGACAATGACGCTATTCAGGCTGCCCTTGCCCGCGTGAAGAGCAAAAAAGCCCAGGCCAGCGAAGAACCTATTATCGTTCAAGCCGGCAGCGTGCCGGACAACAGCGAAGTAATTGCTGCTCGCGAAGCCCGTAAGGCTGAAGCGCGTGCTCGCCAGGCGGAGAAAGCACAACAGGCAGAATCGACGGTCAGCGCAGAGGTGGACCCGCGTAAAGCCGCTGTCGAAGCCGCCATCGCTCGCGCTAAAGCTCGTAAAGCTGCGCAGAATGCCGAAAGCGCGGAGCCTGTGGCCGCTGAGCAGGAAGCCGTCGATCCGCGCAAAGCCGCTGTCGAAGCCGCTATCGCTCGCGCTAAAGCTCGTAAAGCAGCGCAGAATGCTGAAAACGCCGAGCCGGTGGCCGCTGAGCACGAAACCGTTGATCCGCGTAAAGCCGCTGTCGAAGCCGCTATCGCTCGCGCTAAAGCTCGTAAAGCAGCGCAGAAGGCAGAAAGCGAACAACCTGCACCACAAGAAGAACAAGACCCACGCAAAGCTGCAGTGGCTGCGGCAATTGCCCGCGTTCAGGCACGTAAAGCCGCTCAGATGTCTCCAGAGGAATAAATGGTTTTTAAAATCGCAAGCTCCCCGTTCACCCATAACCAGCGCAGCACCGCGCGGATTATGATGCTGGTTTCTCTCGCGGCCCTGCCCGGCATTGCGATGCAGTGGTACTGGTTTGGCTGGGGAACGCTGATTCAGGTTGTGCTGGGGATCGTCAGCGCGATGGCCGCAGAGGCGCTGGTATTACGCCTGCGCAAAAGACCGGTGCAAACCTATCTGGGGGATAACTCTGCGCTGCTGACCGGCCTGCTGCTGGGGATCAGTATTCCCCCTCTCGCACCGTGGTGGATGGTGGTGCTCGGGATGGTGTTTGCCATCATCATTGCCAAGCAGCTTTACGGCGGCCTCGGCAATAACCCGTTCAACCCGGCCATGATTGGCTATGTTGTGCTGCTCATTGCTTTCCCGGTGCAGATGACTTCGTGGCTGCCTCCGCAGTCCATCGCCGCCACCGTGCCTGGTTTTGTAGACAGCCTGCAAATAATTTTCCACGGCGCAACCACCGCGGGCGGCACCATGGATACGCTACGCATGGGCGTAGACGGCATCAGCCAGGCGACGCCGCTGGACACGTTTAAAACCGGCCTGCATGCGGGCCACTCCGCTGAGCAACTGCTGAGCGCGCCAATCTACGGCGGTGCACTGGCGGGTCTCGGCTGGCAGTGGGTTAACCTGGCTTATCTGGCCGGCGGCCTGTTCCTGCTGTGGCGCGGCACCATTCGCTGGCATATCCCGGCGGGCTTCCTGGTTGCTTTAGCCGTCTGCGCCACGCTCGGCTGGCTTATCTCCCCGGAAAAATGCCTGTCGCCGATGGTGCACCTGTTCTCAGGCGCGACCATGCTTGGCGCGTTCTTTATCCTGACCGATCCGGTCACCGCCTCGACCACCAATCGCGGTCGGCTGATTTTTGGGGCGCTGGTTGGCCTGCTGGTTTGGCTGATTCGTACCTACGGCGGCTATCCGGACGGCGTGGCGTTTGCCGTGCTGCTGGGCAACATCACCGTGCCGCTGATTGACTACTACACGCGCCCTCGCGCTTACGGCCATCGCTAAGGAGACGCTATGTTTAAAACAATGCAAAAGCATGGCATCGCCCTGGCGCTGTTTGCCGCCCTGTTTACCGGACTTACGGCACTGGTCAACGAACTCACCAAACCCACCATCGCGCAGCAGTCTGCGCTGCAGCAAAAGATGTTGTTCGATCAGGTGATTTCAGATGACGTTTACGATAACCGCATTCAGGACAGCTGCCTGCGGGTAAAGGACTCCCCTCTCGGCAAGGGCACACGGCACATCTACGTGGCGCGCAAAGGCGATAAGCCGGTTGCCGTGGTCATGGAAGCTACCGCGCCGGACGGCTATTCTGGTGCTATACAAATTCTGGTTGCCGCTGATTTTAACGGCACCATACTCGGCACACGCGTCACCGAGCACCATGAAACGCCGGGCCTTGGCGACAAGATTGAACTGCGTCTGAGCGACTGGATAACGCATTTTGCCAACAAGCGCATTCAGGGCAGCAATGACCCGGCCTGGGCGGTGCAAAAAGACGGCGGTCAGTTTACCCAATTTACCGGGGCGACCATTACCCCGCGCGCGGTGGTCAACGCCGTTAAGCGTGCAGGCATGTTCGCACAGACCCTGCCAGCGCAGCTCAACGAACTGCCTGCCTGTGGAGATCAACAATGAGCGAAACAAAACGTGTCCTGATAAACGGGCTATGGAAAAACAACTCGGCGCTGGTTCAGCTGCTGGGCCTTTGTCCACTGCTTGCCGTCACCTCCACGGCAACCAATGCCCTGGGCCTTGGGCTTGCCACAACGCTGGTGCTGACGCTAACTAACGGCACAATCTCCGCGCTGCGTCGCTGGGTGCCCGCTGAGATTCGTATTCCGGTTTATGTGCTGATCATCGCCTCGGTGGTGAGCATCGTGCAGATGCTGATTAACGCCTACGCGTTTGGGCTCTACCAGTCGCTGGGGATCTTTATCCCGCTTATCGTGACCAACTGTATCGTCGTAGGGCGAGCCGAAGCTTATGCGGCAAAAGCCAGCGTGCCTTATGCCGCTCTGGACGGCTTTGCTACCGGCCTTGGCGCCACCAGCGCGATGTTCGTGCTGGGCTCTCTGCGCGAAATCATTGGCAACGGCACGCTGTTTGACGGCGCAGACGGCCTGCTTGGCAACTGGGCAAAAGTACTGCGCATTGAAGTCTTCCACACCGACACGCCTTTCCTGCTCGCCATGTTACCGCCGGGCGCCTTTATTGGCCTTGGCATGCTGTTGGCGATAAAATACCTCATTGATGAAAAAATGAAGGCCCGCCGCGCTCGTGAAAGCGCCGCCGTGGAAGGCACTGCAGAGAAGGCTTAATGAACAACAGCAAGCGCGTTGAGATCCTCACCCGCCTGAGAGATAACAATCCTCACCCCACGACAGAACTCAACTTCAGCAGCCCCTTTGAGCTGCTGATTGCCGTTCTGCTCTCCGCTCAGGCCACCGACGTCAGCGTCAATAAAGCGACGGCAAAGCTTTACCCTGTCGCCAATACTCCGGCCGCCATGCTGGCGCTTGGCGTGGACGGCGTGAAGGAGTACATCAAAACCATCGGCCTGTTTAACAGCAAAGCGGAAAACGTCATCAAAACCTGCCGGATGCTGTTGGAGCTGCACGGTGGAGAAGTGCCGGAAGACAGAGCGGCGCTGGAAGCCCTGCCCGGCGTGGGCCGTAAAACGGCAAACGTGGTGCTTAATACCGCCTTTGGCTGGCCGACTATTGCCGTTGATACCCATATCTTCCGGGTTTGTAACCGCACCCAGTTCGCCGCAGGGAAAAACGTCGAGCAGGTAGAGGAAAAACTGCTTAAGGTCGTTCCCGCAGAATTTAAGGTCGATTGCCACCACTGGCTTATCCTTCACGGGCGCTACACCTGCATTGCCCGCAAGCCTCGCTGTGGCTCATGCATTATCGAAGACCTCTGCGAATTCAAAGAGAAAGTAGACGTCTGAACTCAGGCGCTCGCGTTACCGCCGGGCGCTTTATAACCCCCCTGCCTGTTAAAAACCCCGAAAGCACGCTTTTATTCCGTTAAATCCGCCGGCAGATTTTATATTGTGCGCTCTATAATCGGCTCACCAGGTTAATCGTTTTTTTGCGATAAGAAATTTCTATAAATTTGTGATCTATATCACTTTGATAACTCAAGGTTGCGAAAAGGTAATCAAAACATCTCTAAGGCCTTGCTATCGTTAGGATTAATGGATCTATTGCAATACAATAGGCCATGCATATTGAATAATATGGTTATTAACACTGCATTTAAGGCGAAAAAGCAGAACATATAACTGCAATGTTAAAAAATCGCTTTTAAAAAAGACAAAAAATCGTTAATAAATGAATTGGTAAAATTTAACGCTGAATAACAATTCACCTTATGGCGTATTATCTTGTCATGGTTATATGTAACAGATTATTACAAACCCCTTGCCTGAGCCCCCTGGATAGTGAACATTACCTCCCGTTTTTCCTTCCTTATAACAAGAAAAATGCTTACCAATGCGGTAAGGCATGAGCAAGCCCCTTATTAAAGCGGGATGTAAAAAAAGAGGTATATGTGTCGACTGCAAACAAAGAACCAGCAGAAAACGTGAGTCTTAACGCGTTCAAGCAACCTAAATCGTTCTACCTGATTTTCTCCATCGAGCTCTGGGAGCGTTTCGGCTATTACGGCCTGCAGGGCATCATGGCCGTTTACCTGGTCAAAATGCTGGGCATGTCCGAAGCGGACTCCATCACGCTGTTCTCCTCCTTTAGCGCCCTGGTCTATGGCCTGGTTGCCATTGGCGGCTGGCTGGGTGACAAAGTACTTGGCACAAAACGCGTCATCATGCTCGGTACCGTGGTACTGGCTATCGGTTACGCCCTTGTTGCCTACTCCGGCCACGATGTAAGCGTGGTTTATATCGGTATGGCCACCATCGCGGTAGGTAACGGCCTGTTCAAGGCTAACCCTTCCTCGCTGCTTTCTACCTGCTATGAGAAAGACGACCCGCGTCTGGACGGTGCATTCACCATGTACTACATGTCCATCAACATCGGTTCCTTCTTCTCTATGCTCGCCACCCCGTGGCTGGCTGCGCAGTACGGCTGGAGCACCGCGTTCTCCCTGAGCTTCGTGGGTATGCTGATTACCCTCGTGAACTTCATCTTCTGCAAAAAGTGGGTGAAGAACTACGGCTCCAAACCTGACTTCGCGCCGGTACACTTCGGTAAGCTGATGGCGACCATCGCCGGCGTCGTGGTGCTGGTTGCGGTTGCTACCTGGCTGCTGCACAACCAGGGCATTGCTCGCGCCGTACTGGGCGTTGTTGCCCTGGGTATCGTCCTTATCTTCGCTAAAGAAGCCTTTGCGATGAAAGGCGCAGCTCGCCGCAAGATGATCGTGGCCTTCATCCTGATGGTTGAAGCTATCGTCTTCTTCGTGCTGTACAGCCAGATGCCGACTTCCCTGAACTTCTTCGCTATTCGTAACGTGGGCCATGAAATTCTCGGCATCACCTTCGAGGCAGAGCAGTTCCAGGCGCTGAACCCGTTCTGGATCATGATTGGTAGCCCGATTCTGGCCGCAATCTACAACAAGATGGGTGACCGCCTGCCTATGCCGCACAAGTTTGCTATCGGTATGGTGCTGTGCTCCTTCGCCTTCCTGGTGCTGCCGGTCGGCACGAAGTTTGCCAGCGACGCGGGTATGGTTTCCGTGAACTGGCTGATTCTGAGCTACGCGCTGCAGAGTATCGGTGAGCTGATGATTTCCGGCCTGGGCCTTGCCATGGTTGCACAGCTGGTGCCACAGCGCCTGATGGGCTTCATTATGGGTAGCTGGTTCCTGACCACCGCAGGTGCGGCCATCATCGCCGGTAAAGTTGCTGGCCTGATGGCGGTACCGGAAAACGTTACCGACCCGCTGCTGTCTCTGGAAGTGTACGGTCGTGTCTTCATGCAGATTGGTATCGTCACCGGCGTGATTGCCGTGCTGATGCTGCTGACAGCGCCTAAGCTGAACCGCATGACGCTGAGTGAAGACAAAGCGGAAAAGGCTAACGAAACCGCTACGGCGTAACTTTCCCCGGAAAAATGATAATTTAGCCGCCGGCCTCACAGCCGGCGGCTTTTTTTTTCACCGAGTCCGCACTACCATAGGTTATCTTAGCGCCCTAAAGGAGTTAGTCATGAAACTGTATTTCAAGCCCGGTGCCTGTTCCCTCTCCCCGCACATTATCCTGCGTGAGTCAGGTCTGGACTTTTCACTGGTAAAAGTTGACCTGGCGACCAAACGCACCGAAAACGGTGACGATTTCCTCGCCATTAACCCGAAAGGCCAGGTGCCTGCGCTGGTGCTGGATGACGGCTCTTTGCTGACCGAGGGCGTGGCTATCGTCCAGTATCTGGCAGATAAGGTTCCCGACCGCCAGCTGCTGGCACCGGCGGGCAGCATGACCCGCTACCACACGCTGGAGTGGCTGAACTATGTGGCGACCGAGCTGCATAAAGGCTTTTCTCCGCTGTTCAACCCGGCTACGCCAGAAGAGTTCAAGGCCGTGGTTCGCAAACAGCTGGAGAAGAAATTCCAGTACGTGAACGAAGAGCTGAAGGACAAACAGTGGCTGATGGGCTCGCGCTTCACGGTGGTAGATGCCTACCTGTTCACCGTGCTGCGCTGGGCGTACGGCCTGAAGCTGGATCTGGCTGGCCTGACGAATATCGAAGCCTATGTTGAACGCATGAAGGCGCGCCCGGCAGTTTCTGCGGCGCTGACCGCCGAAGGGATTTAAGTCATCCCTTAAAAGCAAAACGCCCTCAGCTGAGGGCGTTTCTGTTTCAGAGCTTCACCGCGGTGAAGTAATGCTCAGGTTTGGCGATGCCGTCCTGAGCGGCAACGAGCTGGAGCTCGTATTCCGCCATGCGTTTGGTGACGATCATGATGTCGTACACCGCCGCCGTGACGTGCTCCAGCGCTTCACGCAGCGTCGCACCCTGCAGCAGCTTAACCAGCAGCAGGCCGCTGGTCACATCGCCTACGCCAACCGGCTGACGTTCGCCGAAGTCCACCAGCGGGCGATGAATGTGCCACGCCTCTTCAGCCGTCACCAGCAGCATTTCAAAACGATCCTGCTGATAGCCCGCCCGGGCCAGGTGTTTCACCAGCACGATTTCTGGCCCCTGAGCGATAAGCTCGCGGGCCGTCGCGACGGCCTCGGCCACGTTGTTCACGCTGTGGCCGCTCAGAATTTCCAGCTCAATCAGGTTCGGCGCGATGATATCGCTGGCAGGCATGGCGTAGCGCGTGTGGTATTCCGCCACGCCAGGCGCCACGATGCAGCCTTTTTCCGGATGGCCCATCACCGGGTCACAGAAGTATTTGGCGTTCGGGTTAGCCGCCTTCACCTGACGCACGATAGAGAGAATATGTTCGCCCTGCTCCGCCGAGCCCAGATAACCACTCAGCACCGCGTCACAACGCTGCAGCTGCCCTATATCCGCAATCCCCTGCACAATCTCGCTCAGGTGGCTGGCGGGCATTACGCTGCCGGTCCATTTCCCGTACTGAGTGTGGTTAGAGAACTGCACCGTGTTCAGCGGCCAGACGTTAGCGCCCAGGCGGCGCATCGGGAATTCGGCGGCGCTGTTGCCGGCATGACCAAATACCACATGGGACTGGATAGCAAGAATGTTTTTCATTTTTCTACTCGGGTATCGCCAGGTGTTGTGCTTGCTAAAAAAAAACACGGCGTAAGCCGTGCTTTTCTATTCCGATAACTTATTTCCAGCAGACGAGGCAGTAGTTCTTTTTACCGCGACGCAGCAGGGTGTAACGGTTAAAGAGAATATCGCCTTCGGTGAAGGTGTATTCCGGGTCAGACTGTTTTTCACCGTTAATGGTAATGGCATTCTGAGAGATGGTTTTACGGGCCTGGCCACGGGATGGCTGCAGCTCGGAGTCCACCAGCGCCTGTTGCAGGTCGGCACCGCGTTCAATTTCAACCATCGGGACGCCGTCCTGAGCCAGCTGTTCGAAGTCTGCTTCGCTCAGGTCGCTCAGGTTGCCGTTAAACAGGCTGGCGGTAATACGTTTGGCGGCGGTCAGGCCTTCTTCGCCGTGAACCAGACGAGTCACCTGCTCTGCCAGCACGTACTGAGCACGAGGCGCAGCGCCGCTGTTCTTGTCTTCTTCTTCCAGGGCATTGATTTCCGCAATGTCCATAAAGGTGAAGAACTTCAGGAAGCGATAAACGTCGGCGTCCGCGGTGTTTATCCAGAACTGGTAGAATTTGTACGGGCTGGTTTTCTTCGGATCGAGCCAGACCGCGCCACCTTCGGTTTTTCCGAACTTGGTGCCGTCAGATTTAGTGATCAGCGGCACGGTCAGGCCGAAAGCCTGCTGCTGGTGCAGACGACGGGTCAGGTCGATACCGGAGGTAATGTTGCCCCACTGATCGGAACCGCCAATCTGCAGCACCACGCCGTGCAGTTTATTCAGGCAGGCAAAATCGTAGCCCTGCAGCAGGTTGTAGGAGAACTCGGTAAAGGAAATCCCCACATCATCACGGTTCAGGCGCTGTTTTACGGCCTCTTTGTTAATCATCTGGTTAACAGAGAAGTGTTTGCCGATGTCGCGCAGGAAGGTCAGCACGTTCATGCCGCCAAACCAGTCATAGTTGTTAGCCGCGACGGCGGAGTTTTCACCGCAGTCAAAGTCGAGGAACGGCGCAACCTGGCGGCGAATTTTTTCCACCCACTCCTGCACGGTATCTTCGGTGTTCAGTTTGCGCTCAACGGCTTTAAAGCTTGGATCGCCGATAAGACCGGTCGCGCCGCCCACGAGGGCAACCGGCTTGTGGCCTGCTTCCTGAAAGCGTTTCAGGCACAGCAGCGGAACCAGATGGCCCAAATGCAAGCTGTCGGCGGTAGGATCGAAGCCGCAATAGAGTGCAATTGGCCCCTGCGCCAGTCGCTCTGCTAACGCATCCTCATCCGTCACCTGGGCCACCAGGCCCCGCTCTTGCAATTGTTTTATCAAATTGATGTTCGACATCAAATTCTCCATCTCTATACGACTGCACCTTTGCCGGTACACGGCTTTTCGCCCACTGGCGAAAGAATTCATTTTTAGGGCACATAGAATAAAGGGCTGGCGCAGTTAGCACCAGCCCTTAAGCTGAAAATCCTGGCTTTACGGCGCGAGGCGGTCTATTTTCCAGGCAGCTCCGTCGCGCTGGTAAAGGAAGCGGTCGTGCAGGCGGTGTTCGCCCCCCTGCCAGAACTCCATCTGTTCGATGCTGACGCGGTAGCCGCCCCAAAAACTCGGCAGCGGCACTTCGCCCTGCTGGAATTTCTGCTTCAGCTCAAGGAATTTGCTTTCAAGCACGCCGCGCGCGGAAATACGGCTCGACTGCTTCGACACCCAGGCGCCTATCTGGCTGTCCTTCGGGCGGCTGTGGAAGTATTTCAGTACCTCAAGCGTGGAAAGACGCTCGGCGGTGCCCTGTACCATCACCTGCCTGTCCAGCATATGCCACGGGAAGTGCAGGCTAATGCGCGGGTTCGTTTCAAGGTGATGCGCCTTACGCGAGCCAAGGTTGGTGTAAAACACCAGGCCTTTTTCATCAAAATGTTTCAGCAGCACGATGCGTTGATAGGGCTGGCCGTTTTCATCGACCGTCGCGACAACCATCGCGGTAGGGTCAACGAGCTTCGCCTCACAGGCCTGGGCCAGCCAGCGTTCAAACAGCGGCAGCGGCGTGTCGGTGAGATCGTGGCGTCGCAGGCCACCTTTGGTGTATTCGCGGCGCAAATGTGCAATCTGTTGCAAAGAGTCGTTATCAGACATGGCGTTACGTCAGGCTATCCTCGGGTGGAGCTATTGTGCTCTCCACCCTAAGAAATCTCAACGTTTGGCCGTTTGCAACTGGCAATTATTCAGCACGATGTTGTCTTTACGATAGACCGTCGCGCCTTCACCCTTGGACCAGAAAACGTAAACGCCGTCGGTATAACGCGCCCCGGAGGCGGAAAGTCCCTGAGTCAGGGTCAATAGCTGGTTGTCGTAGACAAAGCTCACCTGCTGTTTGTCGTTATTCAGCTTCACGGTCAACGGCTTTTCGTCGCACTGGTAGACCAGCGTATCGGTATGCATTTTTTCGAGAAAGGCGTTGTAGTAGCTGCAGCCGGCGAGCAGCAGTGGAAGGGTGACAGCAAGCAGTTTTTTCATCTGAGTATCCTGAAGATCTTCTTATCCCTGGAGGGCCTGCGCCCTCCTTTACGCCTTCAGTTTAGCGGCTACGGGAAGAAAATAATTTCAGTTAACTCTGATTATGGCGAGGATTTGCCGGATAAATGGCGCCAAGTATCGTTGGCTCAGAGGCGCCGGTCACCGAAGGAAGATTCCCCGGCAGGCCGGACATCGTGCGATACGCCAGCCAGGCAAAGGCCAGAGCTTCCATATCGTCCCCGCTGATCCCGGCCTCGTCGGTTGTCGTGACTTCAATTCCCGGCAACAGCGCGGCAAGACGGGCCATCAGCAGCGGGTTACGGCTGCCACCACCGCACACCATTACGCGCTCACAGCCGCCGCTCAATAACACCTGCTCGGCGATGGTTGTGGCGGTCAATTCAGTGAGCGTGGCCTGCACATCTTCCCCGGCAAGCGCGGGGAACCTGGCCAGCTGGCGCTCAAGCCAGCCATAGTTAAAGTATTCACGTCCGGTGCTTTTAGGCGCGGGGGCAGAGAAATAAGGGTCGCTGAGCATCTGCTGCAGTAACGGAATGATGACTTTTCCGCTGCTCGCCCACTCGGCGTCTTTATCGTAGCCTTTCCCCCGCTGCCGCCAGATCCAGGCATCCATCAGCATGTTGCCAGGGCCCGTATCGTAACCTCTGACCGGTTGGTCGGGGATCAGCAACGAGAGGTTGGCAATGCCGCCAATATTGAGCACCATCCGGCGTTCTACCGGATGAGCCAGCAGCGCCTGATGGAACGCGGGCACCAGCGGCGCGCCCTGCCCGCCCAGCGCCATGTCGCGACGGCGGAAATCCCCCACCACGGTGATGCCGGTCAACGCGGCGATTTGGTTATTATCGCCAATCTGCAGCGTGTGGGCAGCTTCGCCGTGCGGTTCGTGCCAGACGGTTTGCCCGTGACAGCCAATGGCCGTCACGTCTTCAGGCCGGAGCCCTTCGCGTTTTACCAGGATTTGAACCGCCTCGGCGAACAATTTTCCAAGCCGATTGTCCAATTGCCCGAACTGGGACAGCGTGAGCTGCTGCCCCTGACACACGGCAAGAACGGCGTTTTTGATGGCCAGCGGCATCGGGTGACTGTAGCTCGCCTGCTGGACGACCAGGTGTTCGTCGATAGCGGCCAGCACCACATCGATGCCATCCAGACTGGTGCCTGACATCACGCCAATATAGCGACCTGATTTCATCGTCACTCCTTATTCTCGCCGGGGCGGTAAATTAATGCGCTTAAATTAGCACGCAATATCATGATTTATTAATAATTTTTATTAATAATCTGTGTCAGCTGCCGTAACAGGCGGGCTGCGCCTTAAGCCAAATTAGCAAAGCGCAGCGGTTTAATTGTTGTTAAAGACGTTTGATTTACTATTTTTACAGGATTGTTGTAGAACAAACATGAACTATGGCCAGGAATTGCCATATAATTTAGCCATAACGGATGCTCACCGAGCGTTGATGGGTTCACAGGAGAGGTACAAATGATTTCACGTATTTTGGCAGTTTCACTGGTTGCTCTGACCCTGGCTGGCTGTGCCAACGAAGGGCTGTCCGGCGATGTTTACGACGCGTCCGAAGCTAAACAGGTAAGAACCGTGACTTACGGTACCATTACCCACGTTCGCGCCGTCACCATTAAAGGCAGCGACGGCAACAGCACTATCGGTGCCATCGGTGGTGCAGTACTGGGCGGTCTGTTGGGTAACACCGTCGGCGGCGGCACCGGGCGCACCCTGGCTACCGCTGGCGGCGCCGTAGCAGGCGGCCTGGCTGGCGACGCCATCGGCGGCGCAGCGGGCAACAGCAAAGGCGTTGAGCTGGAAATCCGTAAAGATGATGGTCAAACCATCATGGCCGTGCAGAAACAGGGTGATACCCGTTACTCCGTTGGCCAGCGTGTTGCCATCTCCGGCAGCGGCAACAGCATCACCGTTGCGCCACGCTAAGACAACGCAAAATGATTTAAGGCCCGCATTGCGGGCCTTTTCTGTTAGTAAGTAATGCCGGGTGGATTCACCTCCGACTGAGTAACGGCTTCTCCCTGCTCTCCCCACCTCGCCAGAACCTGCTGATATTCCCCACGTTGAATTGCGCCATCCAGCGCCGCCTGCAGCGCATATACCAGCCCGTTTCCCTTCTTCGTTGTTGTCGCCACATAAGCCTTTTTCGGCCCCAGCCCAACCACCCGCGTTGTCCCGGTTAGGGCAGCTTTATACGCCGTAATGGACTGCGGGCCAAAAAACACTTCGGCCCGGCCAGATTGAATATAAAGGTTCGCGGAAGCGTCGTCGGTAACGTAGACGGGCAAGGCAGGTTCACGCCCGGCGCGTTCGTTTTCCGCATTCCAGCCGAGCAGAATGCGCTCCTGATTGGTTCCAGCGCCCACGATGACTTTGCGCCCGGCGAGATCTTCTGCCTTACCAATCACCTGAATCGGGCTGCTGGCCTTCACCGCAAAAGAGAGCGAGTCCACGCGATAGGTCGCAAAATCAAATTTCTCTTTACGCTGCTCGGTTACGGCAATATTCACCAGCGCTACGTCATAACGTCCGGAGGTAATGCCCAGCGGCCAGTCCTCCCACGCGGTGGGCACCAGCTTTAGCTTCAGGCCCAGGCTATTCGCCAGCAGGCGGGCAATATCCGGGTCGCTGCCTATACGCGTGCGGTTATCGCTTGCCAGCAGCGCCAGCGGCGGAGAGTTAAGTGCGGAAATAGCCACCGTCAGCGTACCCGGCTCAACAAAATGATAGCCAGCAGGAATTTTGGCGATGGCCTGCTCGTCCCGTGCGACGCTGAGCGGTTTTTCATTGGCGGCCAGGTTGATATCCGCCTGCGCCGATGTCACTGAAGCACAGGCTAACAGCGCAATTAATCGATATTTCATGTCACAGCACCTTCGATAAAAACTGCCGGGTACGTGGATGCTGGGGCGATTCAACACTTCGTCGCTGCTGCCCTGCTCAACAATTTTGCCGTCCACCATAAACACCACCTGGTCGGCCACCTCGCGCGCAAACCCTATTTCGTGGGTGACCACCACCAGCGTGGTGCCCGAACTCGCCAGCCTTTTAATCACGTCCAGTACTTCGCCTACCAGCTCGGGATCGAGCGCGGAGGTGGGTTCATCAAACAGCATTACGCGCGGGCTAAGCGCCAGAGCGCGGGCAATGGCAATACGCTGTTGCTGGCCGCCGGATAAATGCCGCGACCACGCGTCAGCTTTATTCCGCAGCCCGACCACATCGAGCAGCTCATACGCGCGCTCAACCGCCTCTTTGCGGCTCAGCTGTTTATGGGCCACCGGCGCTTCAATCAGGTTTTCCAGCACCGTCATATGGGGGAAAAGGTTGAAGTTCTGAAAGACATAGCCGACGTTGGCTCGCTGGCGCAGGATCTCCTTTTCTTTAAGCTCATACAGCTTGTCTCCTTTAAGGCGATAGCCAATGTAATCGCCGTCAATCTGGATAAAGCCCTCATCCACGCGCTCAAGGTGGTTGATGCTGCGCAGCAGCGTAGATTTCCCGGAGCCCGATGGGCCGAGAATGACGGTTACCGTGCCCGGCGGTATCTCCAGCGAAACATCGTCCAGCGCCTTATGGCGTCCAAAGTATTTGCTGACGCCGGTAATAGAGATGTGGCCATTATGAGAGGTTGGCATGAATCGGCTCCTGCGATACGACGGCTGTGGACGGCGCCGCGCTGCGGGCGGTACGCGTTTGGTTGATGGCCGAACGACGCTCGCTGCGGGCCAGGGAACGCTCCACCAGATACTGAATGAGCGACAGCACGCTGGTAATCACCAGGTACCAGACGGCCGCCACCATCAGCAGCGGGATAACCTGCTGGGTGCGGTTGTAGATCATCTGGATGGTATAAAACAGCTCAGGCATCGCCAGCACGTAAACCATCGCCGTACCTTTGGCCAGGCTGATGATTTCATTGAACCCGGCGGGCAGGATCGTACGCAGCGCCTGGGGCAGAATAATCCTCACGGTACGCCGCCAGGCGGGCAACCCCAGCGCGGCAGCAGCTTCATATTGCCCGTGGTCCACGCCCAAAAAACCGCCGCGTACGATCTCTGCCGTGTAGGCGCTTTGTACCAGCGTCAGCCCGACAACCGCCGTCGAAAATTGCCCCAGCACGTTAATCGTGTCGTAGCTACCCCAGACAATGCTGGTGAAGGGAATGCCAAGCGAAAGCTTGTCGTACAGATAGGAGAAGTTGTAGAGCACGATCAGCACCACAATCAGCGGCAGCGAGCGGAACAGCCAGATGTAGCTCCAGGCCAGGCTGTTCAACAGCCAGGAAGACGAAAGCCTGGCCAGCGCGAGCAGGCCGCCAAGTATGACGCTCAGTACCGTGCCCAGCAGCGTCAGCAGTAAGGTTTGCCCCAGCCCCTCAAGGATAACCGGGTTAAAAAACCATTGCGCAAAAACGCCCCATTCCCAGCGAGGATTAAACGCGACGGATTGCACCACCACCGCCAGCACGAACAGCGCTATTAAAGCGCCCACGGTACGTAACGGGTAACGCGCGGGCACCACTTTGATGGTTTCAGAAGGTTTCATCGTTATTCCTCATGCCGTTTTGCTCAGGCTTTCCAGCGATAAAATTTTGGTGAACCGCAGCCGTCCGTCGTGGGGAGGCTGGCTGAACGTTTCCGGGTCAACCTCCAGGCTGAACTGCGGATCGTAGCCTTCGCTCAGGTAAAGCCTGACCGCCTCCGGCTGGCGAAAACCGGTGGTCAGATAGATGCGACCATAGCCCGCCTGAAGCGCAAAGCGTTCCAGCTCTCGCACGACACGCCCGGCCAGCCCCTGCTTTCGCAGCGTGCTTTTTGTCCAGATGCGCTTAATCTCTGCGGTTTGCGGGTCGTAAGGCTTGTAGGCACCGGTGGCAATAATTTCGCCTTCCCGCTCAAGCACGATAAAAATGCCCTGCGGGGGGAGATACCACTCGGTAAGCTCGACCTCCGCATCGCGCGAGAAAAAATCCCCGTAGCGGGCAGCGTATTCGCCAAAGAGCCCGCTAATAATGGGCTGCAGCTCAGGCGCTTCCGGGGACAAAACGCGAAAACGTTCGCTCATATCTGCCTCCTCAGTCGCCTAAACCGGCGGGATTAATTTCCGAGGCAGGAATACTTTCCACGCCCTCGCCCCAGCGGTTCAGCACCCTGGCGTAGTCGCCCTGCTGAATAGCGCCGTTGAGCGCCGTTTGTACTGGCTCAACCAGGCCGCTGCCTTTTTTCAGCGTCACCGCAATGTGCGCAGCCTTCGGCCAGCCGCCGTCGACGCTGCCCACCAGCTTCGTCTGCCCGGTCAGCGCCGCTTTCCAGGCCCCGGTGACGTTTGGCCCAAACCAGGCATCCGCCCGGCCGGACTGCAGTGCAAGCGTTAGTGCCGCATCATCTTTGGTGTACACCGGGGTAAAAGGCTTCAGGCCTTTCTTCTGGTTTTCAGCGTTCCATGCCAGCAGGATAGCTTCCTGATTGGTGCCTGAACCCACGACGACGCGCAGCCCGGCAATCTCTTGCGCACGGCTGATGGATTTTATCGGGCTGTTGGCTTTGACGTAAAAGCCCAGGGAGTCTTTGCGATAGGTAGCGAAATCGAACTTCTCTTTGCGATCTTTGGTGACGGTAATATTGCTGATCGCGGCATCATATTTCCCGGAAACCACGCCCAGCGGCCAGTCTTCCCAGGACGTGGGCACCACGTTAAGCTCAAGTCCGAGGCTGTCGGCCACCAGGCGTGCAATATCCACCTCGCTGCCGAGCAGGGTTTTATTATCATCAGAAAAAACCGTCAGCGGCGGCGAGTTCAGCGCCGCCACTGCCACGGTAAACTTACCGGGAACGGCAAAATGGTAGTCTTTGGGTAACTGCGCGATGGCCTGCGGGTTTTTAGCGGTATTTACCGGCGCTTTGTTCGCCTCAAGGCTCACGCCGGTTCCGTTGATGGTGACGTCGTTCGCCCAGGCAAGCGGGGTCCATGCCAGCGCAATGGCCAGCAACAGCGATGTTTTTTGCATAGTCGTTTCTCTTTATTTGCCGTAGCGATTGTCGGGCAGCGCTAAGCCGAAGCTCTCGCGCAGCGTGGTGCCGGGGTAATCCGTGCGGAAAAGGCCTCGCGCCTGCAGCACAGGCACAACCTGTTCAACAAAGCGGGGGAAGGTATCAGGCGTGCCGCCCTGGATGATAAAACCGTCGGCCGCGCGGGCTTCAAACCATTGCTGCAGGCCGTCCACCACCTGTTCCGGCGAACCGGAAAAACGCGGTCTTGGGCTGGCGGCTTCAAGCGCGACCTGCCGCAGGGTCAGCCCACGCTCGCGGGCATTACGTTTGATTTCGTCGGTGGTACTGCGGAAGCTGTTCTGCCCCAGATCGCCGATGTCGGGGAAAGGTTCGTCCAGCGGGTACTGGCTGAAGTCATGATGCTCAAAGTAGCGACCAAGGTAGTTCAGGGCATCGGGCACCGACACCAGCGCGGCGGTGGTTTGGTACTGCTGTTCTGCGTCTGCTTCATCCTTGCCGACAATGACGCTGACGCCCTGGAAGATGTGCAAGGAGTCTGCCTCACGGCCTTGCCCTTCGAGCTGGCTTTTCACGTCACGGTAAAAAGCTTTCGCTTCGGCGAGCGTTTCATGGTGGGTAAAAATGGCATCCGCATGTTTAGCCGCCAGCTTTTTGCCATCTTCTGAGGCACCGGCCTGGAACACAATCGGCCGCCCCTGCGGTGTACGGCCAATATTCAGCGGCCCGGCCACCTGGAAGAAATCCCCTTGATGGTTTAGCGCATGCAGTTTTTCAGGCGCAAAAAACTGCCCGCTCTCTTTGTTGCGCACGAAAGCGTCCTCTTCCCACGAATCCCATAGCCCCTTCACGACGTCCAGATACTCATCGGCGATGCGGTAGCGCAGCGCATGCTCGGGGTGCTGCGTTCTGGAGAAATTTTTGGCAGAACCTTCAAGGGGTGAAGTGACCACGTTCCAGCCCGCACGGCCATTACTCAGGTGATCGAGGCTGGCAAACTGGCGAGCCGTAGTAAAAGGATCGCTGTAAGAGGTGGATAAGGTCCCCACCAGGCCTAAATGTTGGGTCAAGGCTGCGAGCGCGGATAATACCGTCAGCGGTTCAAACCGATTTAAAAAGTGTGGGATAGATTTTTCGTTAATATACAGCCCATCGGCAACAAATATAAAATCCAGCTTCCCTTCTTCCGCTTTCAAAGCCGTTTGTGTGACAAACTCAAAATTAATGCTGGCATCTGCTATCGCGGCAGGATGACGCCAGGCCGACATATTTCCCGAAGCGCCATGTAATATCGTACCCAGTCGTAACTGTCGTTTTCCAGACATGCCTCATCCTTATGCGGATCGTTAAAATCCGCCATCGCTGATTAGAATTAAAATTGTTGTAGCGCCGATTGTGCTAAGCGGGCGAAATAGCGAGCCGCAGGTTCAATCAATCGTTCATCAGGGTCGAAGCCCGGATGATGAAGTCCGTAGCGGCTTTCGCTGCCGATGCTGACAAAAGCGCCGGGAATATGCTGGAGATAAACCGCAAAATCTTCGCCGCCCATGTGCAGCTCCGCAGGGTGGGTTGCATAACCTTCCACCGCGGCCACCTCGCTGGAAAACGCCGCCCAGCGCTCATCGTTAACCAGCGCGTCCGGCCCCAGATGCCAGGTGACCTCTATTTCTGCCCCAAAGGCGCTGGCAAGACCGGCAGCAATCTCCAGAACCCGCTTTTTTACCGCTTCCCGCACGCTGGCGCTGTGGGTCCGCAGGGTGCCTTCCAGCTCGACGTTTTCCGGCAGCACGTTCCAGGTATTGCCGCCCGCAATTCGCGTTATGCTCAGCACCGCCGACTCAAGCGTATTGACCTCCCGGCTGGTGATGCTTTGCAGCAGGCTAACCAGCTGGCTGGCAAGCAAAATCGCGTCTTTGCCCTCATGGGGACGGGCGGCATGCGCACCTTTGCCGCGCACCTGAATAACCAGGCGATCGACGTTGGCATAAAACGCACCGCCGCGAGTGGCAAATGCCCCCACCGGCAGGTTAGGCTCATTGTGCATGCCAAAAATAGCCGAAATCCCCTGCAGAACGCCGGCTTTTACCAGCGTGGTTGCGCCGCCAAAACGTTCTTCTGCGGGCTGAAACAGAATACGTACTCGTCCGTTAAGCTGCGCTTCGTTCTGCTTAAGCAGCAGCGCCGCCCCTAGCATCACGCTGCTGTGAACGTCATGTCCGCAGGCGTGCATTACGCCAGCATTTTGCGAGCTAAAGGCCACGCCGCTGGTTTCTTCAATCGGCAATGCGTCAATGTCGGCCCGCAGGGCAACGGCCTTTTCACCATCGCCAATCTCTGCCACTACGCCGGTTTTTAGCGAATAAGGCAGCAGGCGAATGCCGGCACTTTGCAGCCAGTCACGGATGCGCGAGGTTGTTTCCACTTCCTCGAGTGAAAGCTCCGGGAAGCGATGCAGTTCTCGCCGCCAGTCGATCAGTTGCTGAGCGAAAGTCATAGTGCCGCCTCCGTAATCGCGTGGGCTTCGGCCAACAAACGCAGTGAAGCGATGCGTTCAGCGCCCTCGGCAATTGGCGTATCAATGATGAATTCATCAATACCGTAAGCTTCGTGCAGCGCCTGCAGCCCTTCCCTGACCGTTTCTGGCGTGCCTTTTAGCAGCGAAGGTTCACGGCGCGTCAGGCTTCGGAGCGCACTGCCTGACTGGCGGGCAAAGCTGTGCGCTTGCTGTTCGCTGGCCACGCTCACCCGCTGGCCGTTTTCCAGCTCCACGCCCCAAATCTCAACCTGCCCGGCAAGCTCGTCCGCACGTTCGGCGTCCTGCGCCACGATAACCTGCACGGCCACCAGCACGTCGCGTCGGCTGTTTGCCCGCCAGTCGTTCAGCACGTCACGCAGCAGCGTTTTATCGCCGTTCAGATGGGCAGCAAAAACAAAATTCCAGTCAAGGCTTGCGGCCAGCCTCGCACTTTGCAGGCTCGCACCCAGCAAAAAACCGTCCGGGCGCTGGGCCGGCAGCGGCGTGGCGCGAATCCCTTCTTCTTCCGCAGGATCGTTCAGTGAAAGCCAGCCGTCGAGCTGGGTAAGCTGCTCATCAAAAGTGCCTTTTGCGGCCGGCGAGAACCCTTGCTGCAGCGCCTGCGTCGAAAGGGGTAAGCCGCCGGGCGCTTTCCCCACGCCCAGATCGATGCGCCCTGGCGCAAGGGAAGACAGCAGGTGAAAGTTCTCGGCGACTTTATAGGGGCTGTAATGCTGCAGCATGACGCCGCCGGAGCCCACGCGAATACGGCTGGTTTGCCCGACAATCCAGGCAATCAGCACTTCCGGCGAGGGGCTGGCAAGCTGGGGCGTGTTGTGGTGCTCCGCCAGCCAGAAACGGTGATAGCCCCAGGCTTCCGCCTGCTGCGCAAGGTGCAGCGTGCGCGTCAGGGCATCCGTCGCGCTGTCGTTTGGCGCAAGCGGGCTTTTATCCAGGATACTGATGCGATAAGACATAATGCAGGCTCGTTTTTAAAAACATGCCTGCATTATTAAAAGCGGGAGACGGCGGAGAGAAACAATTAATTTACATTTAGTCTTCTGAAAAAGAGATAAACAAAGTTCAGCGTTATTCTCACTGTTTGCTACCGGAGCAAAAAATCGCCGATTGATTCACCTTCGGGCATAAAAAAAGCCCCGCCGTATAACCCGCGAGGCTTTTTCTCAACCGCCAATATTAATCGCGATTTTGCAGTTCAATAATATTTTGCTCGAGCCGGCTAATCAGGTTGCTTAACAGCGCCTGCTCTTCGCGAGTAATCCCCGTCAGGATCTCTCCCCGCGTTTCGTTTATCACACCTTCCATCTTTTCGATGATAGGCGTGGCTTGCTCGGTCAATTTAATCCGTTTTGCCCGACGGTCGTTTGCACAGGTTTTACGCGAGATTAACCCTTTTTCTTCGAGTTGATCGAGCGTACGAACCAGTGACGGCTGCTCAATGCCGATCGCTTTAGCCAACTGAATCTGTGACTGATCTGGCGGCAGCTGATGAATATTATGCAGCGTTACCCAGTGTGTCTGTGTCAATTCCAGAGGTTTCAGGCGATGGTCAATTAGCGCACGCCAGATGCGTACCAGGCGGGCCAGATCCGAACCTAATGGCGATGGCGATTCCAATTTCATCTCCTTATAATTAGCTTGCTAACTTATTATACTGATTTTAGACTATTGTGCAGGCATTAATTGTTAAAAACAAATCCCTTACTTTCACTGAAGTTATGCAACCAGCTATACTTTTATTCTACATCTAAGTGAGGGGAAACGGCAGTCATCCCCGTGTTTTAAAGGATTATCACTACGTGCGTCTCACTTTTAGCCCGTCCGGCTTCCCGCTTCAGGATCTTGTGGTTGGAGCGTCGATTTACTTTCCTCCACTGTTTAAGGCCGTGTTTGTCGGTTTTTTCATTTGGCTAGTCGTCCATCGCCTGCTGCGGGACTGGATCTATTCTGGTGAAATCTGGCACCCCACGTTGATGGATTTATCCCTTTTCGCGCTGTCCGTCAGCGCCGGCATGGCTCTTTTGGTGATGTGGTAACACAATGAATCTCAAAACAATAAAATACTTTTCCACCCTCATTGTTCTTGCCGCTGCGCTGCTGGCGGGCTGGCTGTTATGGAACTACTACATGCAGTCTCCCTGGACGCGGGACGGCAAAGTGCGTGCCGAACAGGTGAGCATTACGCCGCAGGTTTCCGGCACCATCGTTAGCCTGAACGTGAAGGATAATCAGTTTGTCAGTAAAGGCACTCCGCTGTTTACCCTGGATGCAACGCCCTATCACATTGCGGTGCTGAACGCAGAGGCGCAGTTGGCAAAGGCACAGTCCGACCTGGCCAAAGCCAGCAACGAAGCGAACCGCCGCCATAATCTGCCGCGCAACTATATTTCCGCCGAGGATATGGATACCGCCAATATCAACGTCAAAGCTATGCAGGCGGCGGTTAAGGTCGCTCAGGCAACGCTCGAACAGGCCCAGTGGCAGCTTTCACAAACCACGGTGACCGCGCCGGTCGACGGCTGGGTCACCAATCTCACCTCCCGTACCGGCAACTATGCCACCGAAGGCAAGCCGGTCTTTGCGCTGGTCGACAGCCACTCGTTTTACGTTGTCGGCTACTTCGAAGAAACCAAGCTGCGCCGCATTCAGCCAGGCAATACCGTGCAGATTGTGCTGTACAACGGTAACCAAAAGTTGAGCGGTAAAGTAGAAAGTATCGGCCGAGCCATTTACGACCAAAGCATTGAAAGCGATAGCGATTTGGTGCCTGACATCAAGCCTAACGTGCCGTGGGTTCGCCTGGCGCAACGCGTGCCGGTGCGCATTAGCCTGGACGCCATTCCCAAGGACGTGACGCTGGTTTCCGGCACCACCTGCACCGTTAGCGTTCAGCCTTGATGAACCTCAGTTTTCTGGAGTGGCGCAACACGCCGTGGGGAAAAGCCACCGGCGGGCAATGGCGCTATGCCTTGCGCAACGCTATCGCCATGGGCATGGCGCTGGCTATCGCCTATGGCCTGAATCTGGACGAACCCTACTGGGCGATGACTTCAGCGGCGGTGGTGAGCTTCCCTACCGTCGGCGGGGTGATCAGCAAGAGCCTGGGCCGCATCGCGGGCAGTTTTATCGGGGCGGCAGCGTCGTTAATGATTGCCGGCAACGCGCTGAACGATCCCTGGCTGTTTACCTTCGCCATGGCAAGCTGGCTGGCGCTTTGTACGTGGGCCTCCAGCCATTTTCAGAATAACGTTGCCTACGCTTTTATGCTGGCAGGTTATACCGCCGCGATTATCGCCTTCCCGATGGTCAATACCGTAGAGTCGACGGAGCTGTGGGACATCGCCCAGGCCCGCGTGTGCGAAGTTGTCGTCGGGATCTTGTGCGGCGGCTTCATGATGATGGTATTGCCCAGTACCTCGGACGGCAGCGCGCTGGTCACCGCGCTGAAAAACATGCATGCCCGGCTGCTCGAGCACGCCAGCCTGCTTTGGCAGCCGGAAACTACCGACGCTATTCGCACCGCGCACGAAGGCATTATCGGCCAGATCCTGACCATGAACCTGCTGCGCATTCAGGCTTTCTGGAGCCACTACCGCTTTCGCCGTCAAAACAACCTGCTGAACTACCTGCTCCACCAGCAATTGCGCCTGACCAGCGTTATCTCCGGCCTGCGGCGGATGCTGCTTAACTGGCCCGAAGCCCCCGCCAATATCTGGTCAGTGCTCGACAGCCTGCTGCGGGAGTTGGCAAAACCGGATGCCGATAAATACACCGTAGCCCGACTGCTGCAGCAGATCGCGCCCCATTCGCAGGATGACTACCGCCACCAGGCATTCTGGCACCGCCTGCGCTATTTCAGCTGGCTATACCTCAACAGCAGCCGCTGGCTAAGGGAGCTGGAAAACGCCACGCCCGTGTCGGTGATTACGCCACCGGAGGCCCCGCCGCTCGCTCGTCATACCGACAGTGCCGAAGCGCTGTGGAGCGCCCTGCGTACCTTTGCCACCATCACCCTGACCGGGGCATGGTGCATCGGCACCCAATGGGAGTCAGGCGGCGGCGCGCTTTCGCTGGCCGCTATTAGCTGCGTGCTTTACTCCTCGGTCGCCTCCCCGCTCGGCTCGCTAACCCTGCTAATGCGCACCTTGCTGTGGCTCTCACTGTTCAGCTTCCTGGTGAAGTTCGGCCTGATGATTCAGGTCACCCAGCTGTGGCAGTTCCTGCTTTTCCTGCTGCCGCTGCTGCTCACCATGCAGTTGCTGAAGCTCCAGCAGCCTAAACGAGCCGCGCTCTGGGGGCAACTCATCGTGTTTATGGGATCGTTTCTCGCGGTGAGTAACCCGCCGGTTTACGACTTCGCCGGATTTATGAATGACAACCTGGCCAAAGTGCTCGGGGTGGGGATTTCATGGCTGGCTTTTTCGGTGCTGCGCCCAAGCTCGGACACCCGGCGCAGCCGGCGGCATATCCGGGCGCTGCGGCGCGGATTTATCGACCAGCTAAGCCGCAAACCGCAGCACAGCGAAAGCCAGTTTGAGTCGCTGGTTTATCATCACATCAGCCAGCTTAGTAACAGCAAAGAAGAAGCGGCCCGCCGCTGGCTGCTGCGCTGGGGCGTGGTGCTGCTCAACTGCTCGCACGTTGTCTGGCAGCTTCGCGGCTGGGAAACCCGCTCCGACCCGTTGTCGATGGTCAGGGATGTTTGCCTGCATACGCTGCGTGACGTGATGAGCGAGCGCGGCGTGCTGCAAAGGCCGCTGGCGGAATCACTGAAAGAACTGCAAAGAATGTGCGACACGCTGGCGCATCATCATGACCCGGCGGCGCGGGAACTGGCGGGGATTATCTGGCGACTTTATTGCTCGCTGTCGCAGCTGGAACAGGCACCGCCTGCCGGAACGCTGGCAGGCGGTCGGTAACGATTAAGGCACGTCGTAACCGAGCGCGGCCTTACGAATGCGGAACCACTGCTGGCGAGTCATGTTCAGCGACAGCGAGTGGATGGCAGAGCGTACGCGCTCGATTTTGCCCGAGCCGATGATTGGCAGCGGGGAGGACGGCAGGCGCATGACCCAGGCATAAACCACCTGCTCGATGGTTTCGGCGCCGATCTCTTCCGCTACTTTCTGCAGCTCGGCGCGCAGAGGCTGGAATTCATCGTCATTGAACAGACGACCGCCGCCGAGGCAGGACCACGCCATCGGGCGAATGCGCAGCTGCTGGAGCTGATCCAGCGTGCCGTCCAGCAGCAGCGGCTGGTGCACCGGCGAAAGCTCAACCTGGTTGGTCGCCAGGGTAAACGGCAGACGAGACTGCAGCAGCGCAAACTGCGCCGGGGTGAAGTTAGACACGCCAAAATGACGAACCTTGCCGCTGTGGTGCAGCGCGGTAAACGCTTCAGCCACTTCATCGGCATCCATCAGCGGATCCGGGCGGTGGATAAGCAGCAGGTCAATGTAGTCAGTCGCCAGTTTTTTCAGCGAGCCTTCCGCACTGCTGATGATGTAGTCGCGGTCGGTAATGTAATGGCCGATGGCGTTTTCTGCTTTAGCGGTGGTGGCGATGCCGCACTTGGTGACAATCTCCATTTTGCTGCGCAGATGAGGCACCAGGCGCATGGCATCGCCGAAAGCAGCTTCACAGGCGTAACCGCCGTAAATATCCGCGTGATCCGCCGTGGTAATGCCCAGCTCAACGTGTTCTTCAATAAAGCTCGCCAGCTCGCGCGGCGACATATTCCATTCCATCAAACGCCAGTAGCCCATCACCAGGCGTGAAAATTCCGGTCCCTGCGGGGCAATCGTAATGCGTTGTACCATAAAAAATGACCTCAAATAAGGAAAGAAACTGCCCCAAGTATAACGGCCCTGAATGATTAAAACAGTGAGGGCTGCTCGGGTTCTTCAGGAGAATTTGGCTTGTTTGCTCGTAACTTGCGCAATAAGCGTTGACGGCAGAGGCGCAGCACGTCCTGTTTTTGCACGTCGCTCATTTGCTGCCACTGGAAGCGTTCATCGCGGCTGCGCATACAGCCACGACAAAACCCGCGTTCATCCGACTGGCAGATACCGCGACAGGGACTTTGAATGGGGAAGAACTCTAACTGCTCAGACACCAGCCCACCTCATTAACGACTTTGCATCAATTGAAGCCTGACTCCGTTCGGGATGCAAGCGGGACGGCTAAAAAATCGCCTGCCGGCGAAAAGCTTTCGAAAATTAAGGTTCAGCTAATCTTCTCTCTCCAGAATAGCGGATATTCTGTTTAGTATTCACGGCTTATATGAACTTCTTAAAAAAGTTACAGTGTAACGATGCGCAATTTAACCTGTGCTGCGCTTTCTTCTTTACGCTGATCAACTCTCTCTTTATTCACCGCAGCTGGCAGCTGATTGCCCCGGACTCTTTCCATAGCTGGCTGTTTGCCGCCTCAGTGCCGGTGGTGCTGTTCTGCGCGTGGCTGACCATTTTCAGCGTGGTTAATCTGCCCTGGCTGCGTAAGCCCGTGCTGGTGCTGCTGGTTATCGGCTGCGCGGCCAGCAACTATTTTATGTTTACCTACGGGGCCGTCATCGATAAAAACATGATGGTCAACGTGTTTGAAACTGACTCACAGGAAGCCGCCGCGCTGGTCACGCCTCAGCTGGTTAGCTGGCTGGCTCTGGCGGGGATCGTACCCGCCCTGCTGCTTGCGCTGGTGAAAGTCCAGCCCGCGCGCTGGTGGCATACCGTGCTGACTCGCCTGGTTAGCGTGCTGGCCGGGCTGCTGGTCATCATCCTCGTCGCCGCCGTGTTTTATAAGGACTATGCTTCGCTGTTCCGCAACAACAAAGGCGTGGTGAAAATGGTCACGCCGGCAAACTACATCAGCGCCCTCAGCCGCTACAGCAAAGAACGCTGGTTTGCCGGGGACCAGACGCTGATCAAAATTGGTACGGACGCGCAAAAAGGCCCATTAATTAAGCAGCAGCCAAAGAAAACGCTGGTGGTGCTGGTGGTTGGCGAAGCCTCAAGAGCCGAGAACTACTCGCTGGGGGGCTATGCCCGTGAAACGAACCCACAGCTGAAAAAACAGGATGTGATTTACTTCCAGAACGCGTCCTCCTGCGGGACGGAAACCGCGGTTTCTGTGCCCTGTATGTTCTCCAACATGCCGCGCAAATCCTACGATGCCGATCTTGCCCATCATCAGGAAGGGCTGCTTGACGTGCTGGCCCACGGCGGGGTTAACGTGCTGTGGCGGGATAACGACGGCGGCTGCAAAGGTGCCTGCGACCGAATACCGCATACGGACATGACGCAGTGGAAGCTGGACGTTTACTGTAAAGACGGCGCCTGTCTTGACGATGTTCTGCTCCATCGCCTGGATAACGTGATTGACGGCCTGCAGCAGGATACGGTCATCGTGCTGCACCTGATGGGTAGCCACGGCCCCGCTTACTATCAGCGCTACCCGGACGCTTTCCGCCGCTTCACGCCAACCTGCGACAGCAACCAGATTCAGGACTGCGATCGCCAGGCGCTGATTAACACCTATGACAACACTATCCTGCACACGGACGATGTGCTGAGCCGCACAATCGACAAGCTGAAGCAGCATCAGGCCAGGCTCAATACCGCGCTGGTCTATCTGGCCGATCACGGCGAGTCGCTGGGCGAAAGCGGCATCTACCTGCACGGCACGCCGTATATGCTGGCACCTGGTCAGCAAACGCATATTCCGCTGCTGTTCTGGCTGTCGCAGGATTACCAGCAAAACTTTGCCCTGGACAGAGACTGCCTGGCGCACAAAGCCGACAGTGACCCTGTATCACAGGATAATCTCTTCTCGACGGTGCTGGGCATGATGAACATCAATAGCCAGGTTTATCAGAAAGATATGGATATTCTGGCGGAGTGCCGGAAGCGTTAATCGTGTGGCGGCCATTAAAATTTGGCCGCCCCTCTTGCATTAGACCGACTGGTCTACTACATTGAGCGCATGAATCGACATCCTGAACACGACACTCGCGAACACCTTCTCGCCACCGGCGAGCGGTTGTGCCTTGCCCGGGGTTTTACCGGCATGGGCTTAAGCGAATTGTTACGCACCGCAGAAGTGCCCAAAGGCTCTTTCTACCACTACTTTCGCTCTAAAGAAGCGTTTGGCGTGGCCATGCTTGAGCGCTATTACCAGGCGTCCAATCTGCGCGTAGCGGATCACTTTTTACGCGGTGAAGGCAATTTTCGCCAACGCCTGCTGAAGTGGTACCAGGATATGCTGAGCTACTTCTGCCAGAGCGGGAATTTGAGCAACTGCCTGATAGTGAAGCTTTCGGCAGAGGTCTGTGACCTTTCGGAAGATATGCGCGGGGCGCTGAACAACGGTGGCTCACAGCTTGTCTCCCTGCTGGCAGATACGCTTGAGAAAGGACGCAGTGAAAAAAGCCTGCGCTTTGACGGCGAAGCGTTCGATCAGGCCATGGTGCTATACGCACTCTGGCTGGGCGCCAGCCTGCAGGCAAAGATTTCCCGCAGCGCGCTGCCCCTTGAAAGCGCGTTAGCACACGTACAAACCCTATTGGCAGAACCTGTCGCCTGACGGGTTTTTTATTTACTGAATTACTAGACGACCGGTCTACTTGAGGAAACACCATGTCAGCAGATAAACTGTTTACGCCGCTCAAAGTTGGCGCAATCACCGTTCCAAACCGTATCTTTATGGCTCCGCTGACGCGCCTGCGCAGCATCGAGCCGGGTGATATCCCAACGCCGCTGATGGGGGAATATTACCGTCAGCGTGCCAGCGCCGGGCTTATCATCAGCGAAGCAACTCAGATTTCTGCCCAGGCCAAAGGCTATGCGGGCGCGCCAGGCCTGCACAGCGAAGAGCAAATCGCCGCGTGGAAAAAAATCACCGCGGGCGTTCATGCAGAAAAAGGCCATATCGCCGTTCAGCTGTGGCACACCGGCCGTATCTCCCACTTCACGCTTCAGCCAGGCCAGCAGGCTCCGGTCGCGCCTTCCGCGCTGAGCGCCGGGACTCGTACCTCGCTGCGTGACGAAAACGGTCACGCCGTTCGTGAAGATACCTCTATGCCGCGCGCGCTGGAACTCAGCGAGATTCCGGGCATCGTAAACGATTTCCGTCAGGCTATCGGTAACGCTCGCGACGCAGGGTTTGACCTGGTTGAGCTGCACTCCGCGCACGGCTACCTGCTGCACCAGTTCCTGTCTCCGTCTTCTAACCACCGCACCGACGAATACGGCGGCAGCCGCGAGAACCGCGCTCGCCTGGTGCTGGAAGTGGTTGATGCCGGGATCAAAGAATGGGGTGCCGATCGCATCGGGATCCGCGTTTCGCCGATTGGCTCGTTCCAGAACGTAGACAACGGCCCGAACGAAGAGTCTGACGCGCTGTACCTGATTGAAGAGCTGGGTAAACGCGGCATTGCCTATCTGCACATGTCCGAGCCGGACTGGGCCGGTGGCGAACCGTACACCGAAGCATTCCGTGAAAAAGTTCGCGAGCGTTTCAGCGGCGTTATCGTTGGCGCAGGGGCATATACCCCGGAGAAAGCGGAAGATCTGATCGGCAAAGGCCTGATTGACGCGGTAGCTTTTGGCCGTTCGTTCATCGCGAACCCTGACCTGGTCGCTCGTCTGCACAAAAATGCCGAGCTGAACCCGCAGCGCCCTGAATCCTTCTACGGCGGCGGCGCGGAAGGTTATACCGACTACCCAAGCCTGTAACTCCGCAGTACCTTTCATTGATAGCGGCGCGTAAACGCCGCTATACTCAACGACTCCAGAAATAACTGTCTTATTCGACGAGGATTTTATGCGTCTACTTCATACCATGCTGCGCGTTGGCGACCTGCAACGCTCCATCGAGTTCTACACCAAAGTACTGGGCATGAAACTGCTGCGTACCAGCGAAAACACGGAGTACAAATACTCTCTGGCGTTTGTTGGCTATGGCGATGAAAGCGACACGGCGGTTATCGAGCTGACCTACAACTGGGGCGTGGACAGCTATGAGCTGGGTACCGCTTACGGCCACATCGCGCTGAGCGTGGATAACGCCGCAGACGCCTGTGAGCGTATTCGCCACAACGGCGGCAACGTGACTCGCGAAGCCGGCCCGGTAAAAGGCGGCACTACCGTTATCGCTTTCGTTGAAGATCCGGACGGTTACAAAATCGAACTGATCGAAGAAAAACACGCGGGCAAAGGCCTGGGTAACTGATTTTCAGACGATTAGCGTCAAACAAGGGGCGTGTTGTACGCCCCTTACTGCAACACTCCCCGAAATTTGCCATAATGCGCGCTGCATTTTCCCCGTATTAAGAGAAGCTGATGTCAGACAACACGCAATTGAATGGCCTGTGCGACCGTTTTCGTGGTTTTTATCCGGTAGTTATCGATGTTGAAACCGCAGGTTTTAACGCAAAAACCGATGCGTTACTGGAAATCGCCGCCGTTACCCTGAAGATGGATGAAGACGGCTGGTTATCCCTCGACGAAACGCTGCACTTCCATGTCGATCCGTTTGAGGGCGCGAACCTTCAGCCAGAAGCTCTGGCATTCAACGGTATTGACCCGCATAACCCACTGCGTGGTGCCGTCAGCGAATATGATGCGCTGCACGCCATTTTCAAAACCGTGCGTAAAGGCATTAAAGACAGCGGCTGTAGCCGGGCGATTATGGTGGCGCACAACGCCACGTTCGATCACAGCTTTATGATGGCAGCGGCAGAGCGAGCTTCTTTGAAGCGCAATCCGTTCCATCCGTTTGTGACGTTTGATACTGCGGCCCTGAGCGGCCTGGTGCTGGGGCAAACGGTGCTGGCCAAAGCCTGCATCGCCGCTGGCCAGAAGTTTGACAGCTCGCAGGCCCACTCCGCCCTGTATGACACCGAACAGACCGCCCTGCTGTTTTGCGAAATAGTGAACCGCTGGAAGCGCCTCGGCGGCTGGCCGCTGCCCCCGGCGGATGAGCCAGAATCTGAAGCATAAAAAAGCGCCCCTCGGGTTAATGCCGGTCCCTTAAGATGACCGGCATTGTTTTTTAGGGGATATTTTGACCTTTTCTCCCTCACTTCTCTCGCATACTCCCGCTCCTGTCTTGAGGGCAGTTTCAGCATCGCTGCATTGCTGTAAAAGTGTTTCAGATGACCCGGGATCGCTCCCGGAGATGACCACGGCAGTCTGATTAATAAACGTAATAACTT